>CAYOGX010000433.1:0-5078 GCA_964403235.1 uncultured Planctomycetales bacterium
GGCGAGTTGATCAGGTTGCACGGGTCCAGATGGGCCCCGAACGCGTCTCGATCCACCGCCTTGATCAGCTCCAGGTACGCGTCCGCACTGTCGGGCAGCGCCCACCCCATCATCTCGAGGCAGAACTTCGCGCGTTTTGGCTTGACCGCGTCGATGATCTTGCGGGCGTTTTCGACGGTTTCGTCGAAGAAGCGTTTCGAGACGTTGTCCGGGTGCGGCCCGTACCACACCTTCTTGTTGTACGACCCGGCGATGTCGACGCAGCATCGCGCCCCGATCGCCTCGGCCAGCGCCAGGCCATCCGTGACGCGTTTGAGGTTGACTTTGTGCTTTTCCGGATCCGCGTCGAGCAGGTTGCACCACCGACCGACCTCCGCGATCACGACGTCGTGCTTCGTGAACGCCTCGGCGATCTCCCGAATGCGGGCCGAGTCCTTCAACGTGACGCGCGGACAATATGCGGCCCGGTAGCCCAACTTCCGATGCGCCAACGCCAGCTTCTCCGGATCTTGGGTCTTGGCGCTGACGGGCGCGCCCAGCCGGATCGCCCCGGACCCGCCGCCTCCCTGCGCCGCACGAGCGCCCGCCGGCCGCTGCGCCATGCCCGCACCGGCAGCCATCCACGCACACCCCTTGAGAAAGCCCCGGCGATTCACCTGATCCTTGCTCATCGTATCCTCCTCTCGGCCGGAGGCCCGACGGAGATGACACGCATACCAAGTTATCTGCGCCCCCGCTCCATGGCGCCGGCCCGCCTCGGCTCAACAGACGCGCAAAGACCAGCCAGAAAGCGTATCATAGCCGCTTCGGCTGGCTGGTTCAGCAAGATCACGCGATGGTGTGACAGTAACCATGCCTCGATCGTTCTGTGTGGTGCTTTTGGCGCTACCGGCGGTGTTGCCGGCCTGTCATTCACCGCAGCCGGCGTTTGCCAACGAGCCGTCCGTTGCGTTGGGGACTGAGGCACCGGACTGGGACGCGGTCTTTGCCCGAACAGCGGGTTGGACCGGCGCGGACGCGGTTTACTCGGTCGATCTGGGCGACGGCCGGACGCTGTGGCTCTTTGGGGACACGTGGATCGGGTCGGTCGCCGACGGCAAACACGCGCCCGGGTCGCGGCTGATCAACAATTCGATCGCCGTCCACCGCACGCCGCCGGTCGGCAGTGCCCGTCCGCCGGCGCCGGACGAGATCGCTTTTCACTGGGGTCCGGACGACTCCGACAGAAAGCCGACCGCCTGGATCGTACCGGACCCGTCTCGCGTCAATTCGGGCGACGGCGCGGCCGAGGAGGGTGCCGGAACCGGCTGGTATTGGCCGGGCGACGGCGTCGTCGTGGCGAAGGGATCGGGCAGGCGGGCGAAGCTCGTGCTGTTCCTATCCCGCATCGGCAAGAGACCCGGCGATCACGGTGTCTGGGGCTTCAAGAGCGTCGGCGGGGCGGTGGCCGTCGTCGACGACCCGCACCGTCCCGCTCGCCTGTGGCACGTCGAGCAGCACGACAATCCCCACGTCATTGATACGGACATGGCGGCCGGCGACAGCAACCTGCGTGAGATCAGTTGGGGCGCGGCCGTGTTCCATGAACCGACGAGCGGTTCGCCCCACGGTGGATACCTCTACATCTACGGGATCAAAGAGCAGGGCCCCTGGAACAAGCAGCTTCTGCTGGCCCGAGTCCGGGCCGATACGGTCGAGCGGTTCGACGCCTGGCGGTTCTACACGTCTGACGGCGGTTGGTCGGCCGACCTGTCCGACGCCGGCGCCATCGCTGATCACGTCGTCAACGAGCTGTCCGTGGAGCGGGTCACGATCCGGGGCCGCCGGATGCTCATCATGGTCCACAGCGAATCGCTCTTCGGCGACCGGATCCTGCTTCGCCTCGCAGAGAACCCCCAGGGACCCTGGTCCAAACCGATCGGCGTGTACGAAGTTCCGGGAATAAGGAAGAACAAGACCTACTTCACGTACGCCGCCAAAGGCCACGCCCATCTGTCGCGCCAGGGTGAGCTGCTGATCAGCTACGTGATCAACGCCCACGACTTCCGCGCGATGGTCGCCGACGCAAGCATCTACCGACCCCGATTCATCCGCGTCCCGCTGGATCGACTGGTTCTGACCGGGGGACCTGGCGAGTCGGGTCCGTAGATCCGGCGCTTCCTTGAACCGGCCCGGCAAGCCAGGTAGAAAGAGGGCGTGTGCGACGCATCTCACGTGCTACCACAGATGTCGTGCGTGGTGGTCAATTGGCCCTTTAGGGGAGGCGAACATGGTCCCGCGACGGTATGTGATTGGACTTGCTGCGGTCCTGCTAGTTGGATCGACCTTTTGGAATAGCACGATGGCAGCTGGTGAATTCAAAGGCGAGTTCTATCGCGGCAAGGGCGACGTCGAGTATCTCGAGCTGCTCGACATCGCCCGGCGGATGTTCGCGCCCGACCCCGAGTTCCAGAACGTGCCGATGCTCTACACGCCCGCGTGGAACGGGCTGGTCGAGGGGCCGACGTGGGGGGCGTGGTGGATCCAGAACAGCTACGGGCCGACCTACTGCGCGCTGCCGTTCTATCGGGAACCGTTCGTGACGTTCCTCCAGAACGCGCAGGACCTGTGGTTCGACCAGATGGGCGACGGGAAGCGCGTCGGGGCGAAGGACTGGAAAGCGCCCGACGGGTGCCTCTGCGACGCGGCCGCACCGGACTGGATCGTCTACAAGCAGGGCGACGGGCGGACCGACATCCACGACTGGGGGGTGGAGTTCACCGCGGCCGGACTGCTCATGCAGGCCGAGCTGCTGCTGATCAGCCGTGACAACCGAGCGATCGCGCGCTACCTGCCCAAGCTCGAACGCTGCGCGAACTTCATCGAGACGCGTCGCGATCCGAAGAACAACCTGTTCCTGGCCGGACCGGCCGGCAACCTGTTGGCGCCGAGCTACGCGGGATGGAAGCGCCCGGACGGCACGTACGACAAGGCCTATCTGGCCGGGCTGTCGATCACGACCATCGCGGCGCTCGACCGGCTGATCGAGTTGGAGAAGCTCGCCGGGCGCTCGGACAAGGCCAAGCACTATGCCAAGTGCCGCGAGCTGGCGCGAAAGGGGCTGGGCAAGCTCGTGACGAACGAGGGCTACTTCATCAAGTCGCTGGACCCCGACGGCACACGGCACGGCGTGTACGGCGCGGCCAAACACGGCTACTTTGAGGCCGTCTGCAACCACGACGCCGTCTGCTTCCGCGTCATCGACGACGCCCAGGCCGAAAAGATCTACGCGAAGATCGCCGCCATCCCCGAGCTCCGCCGGCACGACCTGATCATCACGAACCATCCTTCGCTCGACGACACGTATCACGAGAAGCTGGGCGGCATCTGGAAGTTCGGCCACTGGGTGAACGGGGGCCATTGGACGACGTGCGAGGCCCGGATCATGATGGCGTACGCTCGGCTGGGCAAGTACGAGGACGCGCGGCGGTCGATGAAGCGGATCCTCGGTTTCGCCCGACGTTTTCGCATGGACAACCCGCTGGTTGATTTCGGCGCGGCCGTGTACCAGCCCCGCGAGCCGATCAACTGTTGTTACGACACGTTCGGCGCGCCCGCGGCCCTGATCCGCGGGCTGTTCGAGTATCTCTACCGCGCCGACGGGCTGACGATCCTGCCGCACATCCCGCCCGGCATCGTCGCGCTGGACCAGCGGTTCGCCGTCCGGTTCGGGACCAAGCGTCTGTTCCTGTCCACCGTCGGCACCGGGTCGATCACGGCCGTGGCCATCAACGGCCAGACCTACAAGTCATTCGACGCCCAGTCGGTCTTCTTGCCCTACGACGAAACGCCCGACACGGCTGATATCCGGATCGCGCTAGGCAGCGCGAAGCTCAGCAGCGCCGCGCCCGCCAGGAAGCGGTCCACACCGTCCGCGCCGCGGACGGTGGACGAGGCGTTCTGGCGCAGCGACTGGCTGGCCCGCGCGCTGGGTCCCAAGCCGCTGCCCCTGCGGATCGGCGCGGACAGCAACGGCAAGAGCCGCTTCATCGGCGACATCGGCCGGGCGACGATCTTCGGCAGGGCGCTCAAGCCCGACGAGGTCGCGGCGCTGGCACGAAATGAGGACGCCGCCCTGAACCAAGATCCCGCGCTGGTCGCGGACTGGACGTTCGAGAAGCTCGAGCGGGCCAGCCTGTCGGCCAAGATCGTCGGCAAGGTCGCCCACGTCGACGCCGCCGGTCCCGACGGGCCGGGCGGCAAGGCCATCCGGCTGTCGGGCAGCGGCTACGTCGAAGTGCCCCACGACCCGAAGCTGGTCCTGACCGACGCCTACACGCTGGCCGCCTGGATCGCACCCAAGAAGCTGCCGGCCGGCGGCGGCAGGATCATCGACAAATCGACGGTCGGCACGTCGGACAACTTCCTGCTCGACACGTGTCCCGGCAACTCGCTGCGACTCATCACGCAGCGGGGGCACCTGGGCTTCGACGCGAAGCTGCCGCCCGACAAGTGGTCACACGTGGCCGCGACGTTCGACGGCCGAGGCGGGCTGAGGCTGTATCTCAACGGCAAGCTCGTCGCCTCCAGGCCGGCGGAGGCGGCCAAGGGCGTCGGCTCGATCGCGGCCGCGCGGACCTCATACGAACGGGTCCGGCGTCTCTACGATGCGCTGACCCGCACGGGCCTGGCGGACAGCTATGAGGCCGCCCATGCCAGACTCGCCATCGACTACGTCGCCACCCTCCAGAGCCGCAGCAGGCTCCTGGCCGACGGCAAGATCCAACCGCTGCCAGTCGCCTCCCAACTCGCCGCGGACGCCGTCTACGTCCAGACGGCCGTCAAGCTCTGTGACGGGCTGGCCAAAACGCTCGATTCGTACGCCAAGTCCGAGGACCCGCACAAGAAACACGTGCACCAGCTCTGGCGGCAGTCCGCCAAGTAGCGCGGTAACGTCCGCGCCCATCCCACGCATCCGGCGCGCTCAGCACCGCCAGGCTCCCTGCAACCAGGATTGAACAGTACGTCCCTGGGAGATCTTCCATGGGCCACCCAACCTTCTCATCTGTTCAAACATTTCTGCAGGCAGCCTAGCCCGA
>CAYOGX010000434.1:0-5076 GCA_964403235.1 uncultured Planctomycetales bacterium
AGCTGTAAACCCCCAGGTCGCTGCGGGCCAGCCGGTGCAGCCGGCCCACGCACAACCCCACCAGGAAACACGACACCGTCAACAGGAGGCACTGCGCGACCACCCAGACGTCGTCGATTCGCAGGGGCAGCGCCCAGACCGGCAGCATGCTGGCCAGCGGATAGCCACCCACCAGCGTGACCATGAGGATCGGCCGGCTGGCGGACTCGGGGACCCACCGGCGTCGTCGCGACACGTACCCGGCGGCGGACGAGAGGACGATGACTGCGAGCATCACGATGAATTTGATCGTCGGCGGGCTCAGCATCGGTTTGCGTCGGTGGTGGTAGATTCACTGCCGTCAAGCTGGAACCGCAACACCTGCGTCGTACCCCTGCATCCGTCGCGTCCTCGACGACCGTACCCCCGCGACGAAGCACCAGGGCACTGCCAGGAGGCGTCGCTTCTATTCGGCGGGTTTCCTGCTCGGTGTCGACTTGGGGCGAGACCGTTTCGTCGTCGCGCTCCTGGCCGAGCCCCCCTTCTTGTCGGTCCTCTTGGGCTTCGGCGGCGTCAGCCTGAGTTTCATACCGGGGCGAAGCGACTTCGGATCGCGACAGACGTCCCTGTTTAGCTTGTGCAGTTCCCGCCACCGATTCCCGTCACCCCAGACCCGTCGCGCGATGGCGTAGAAGCTGTCGTCGGCCTTGACGATATAGAACTTCTCCTTGGGTTCCGGCTTGGCCGATCGAGCCCGCGCGGCGTCGGGCTTTGGGCGCGTCCGTCCCGCCAGGTCCGCGCCCGATTCCCCTATGGGCCTGGACGGATGGTCGAGCTCGTCCAACGGCGGGATTCGCAGCTTGGTGCCGAGCTTCAGTCGACGGGCGTCGGGCACGTGGGGATTCGCCTTCCACAGCTTCTCGGCCAGTACCTGACTGCCATAGTACTTCTCGGCCAGGATCGCGAAGGAATCGTACTGCTCGACGATGTGGAACCGGTCCTTGGGTTTGGGCGGTGGCTTGACCCTGAGCGGCGGTGGTTTCGGCATCGGGATCGGCTTGACACGGTCGGCAGCGCCCGTGGTCCTGCCGGCGGGTGGTTTCGCGCCCGGCGGGATCACGAGCGGTAGGCGCTCCTCGGACGCGCCGACGCCACTCACACTAAGGGCTCGATTGGCCTCGGTCCTCGCCAGGTGCGTTGGCGCGCTCGAAGTGCGTCGGGCTCTGTCGGCCCCGGGCGCCGTGGCCCGCCGGGTCGTGGCCTTGGCCGTGGTGACGGGCAGTGTCCGCTTGGGCGTGGCGGCGGCCACCGAGCGCCCGGGGGGTCTGCGCCGATCGGCCCGGGGTGGCGAGACGCTCGTCGTCCGGTCCGCTGGCGGGCTGAACAGTGGCGGCGGCAGGACCGAATCGTCCTTGTCCGTCGGCGCCGCCGCCCCTCCCGACCCGCCGGCGTCCGCCAACGGAATGGCTTGTGGGGTGTTCGACGGCACGACGTACCAGGCGAGGACGGCCAACACCCCCAACCCAAGCACGATGCCCAGTTTCACGTCGGTTCGCATGGGTCTTCCTCACTCGGGGGGCAACGCACCGGGAGCCAACACCTGGCCAAGATCAGGACCGCGATCCCCTGGCCCCGGATGCTGTCTCCATGATAGCATCGACCAGGGCAACGTCAACATTAAATGCTGCCGGTGTGGATCGTTACGGAGCCGCAAGGGCCGTTTCCCAGGGACCCTTATCCTGGCCGGCGACCGCGGGCAGGAGCTATAATACCCCCTTGCGCGCCTCTGCTGGCGCAGACTGGAGGTATTGTCCGTGCAATTCCGACGATGGACGCGAATCCTGCTGGCCGTGGGTGCGGCGACGCTGCCTGCGAGCGACGCGATCGCCCAGGCCGCCGGCCCGGCAAGCGCACCGACCACCCGACCCGACCTGACCGACTACACCATCCACGTCATGCCGCAATCCCACATGGACCCCGTGTGGCGATGGCGGCTCTACGAGGGCCGCGACCTGGTCCACGACACCTTCGCCCAGGCCGTCCGCTTCGTCGAGGAGCGCGACGATTTCATCTTCAACCAGAGCTCGGCCTGGATGTTCGACCTGATCGAGCGGAGCGATCCGGCGCTGTTCGCCGAGATCGACAAGGCGGTTCGCGCCGGGCGGTGGTGCGTCGTCGGGGGCACGTGGGTCGAGTCGGATCAGAACCTGCCCAACGGCGAGGCCATGGTCCGGCAGCACTTGTACGGGCAGCGGTATTTTCGCGACAAGTTTGGCGTGACGGCTACGGTGGGCTGGAACGTCGATTCGTTCGGCCATGCCTGGTCGCTGCCGCAGATCATGCGCAAGTCCGGGTTGCACCACAACGCCATCACGCGTTGCGGGCCGGGGCCGATCCTGGCCGAATGGGTCGGCCCGGACGGGTTGAGCGTCACGTGCGTCGACGCGCGGGCGCTCATGAACGAAGCCCAACGGGCCTTTGCGGGCATCAGGAGCATCGCACAGCTCTTCGAGATCCCGCCGCGGCTTGCCAAGCTCCTGAACAAGATCGGCCTGAAGCATCTGTTTGCGGGGACGGTGGTGGGTGACCACGGCGGCGGACCGACGCGGCGGGAGCTGGTCATCTTCGACGCGATCCGCCAGATGCCCCACATGCCCAAGATCATCCTGGATCGGGCCGATCGTGCCCTCGAGGCCGTCGTAGCATCGGCCGGCACGCTGCCCGTCCATCGCGACGAGATGAACTATACGTACGAGGGCTGCTACTCCAGCCAGATGGAGGTCAAGCGCCGCAACCGCACGAACGAGCAATGGCTGACGACGGCCGAGAAGGCCTGCACGCTCGCCACCCTCCTGACGTCCGCTGACTACCCGCGGGCCGGATTCCAGCAGGCATGGAAGGACGTCCTGTTCAACCAGTTCCACGACATCCTGCCCGGCACGAGCATCCGCCGGGCCTACGACGACGTCGATGCGATCTACGATCGGGCCGAGGCCACGTTGCAGGACATCACCGAATCAGCCCTGTCTCACCTGGCCGATTCGTTGAACACGACCGGCAAGGGCCAGCCGCTAATGGTCTTCAACCCCCTGTCGTGGCGGCGGACCGATCTGGCGTGGGTGATCCTCGACTACAAGGCCGTGCCGGCGACCGTTCGCGTTCGCGATGCCAACGGCCGGACCGTCCCGGGCCAGGTCGTCAGCCGCATGAGAATCTATGAATCGTTCGAGCGCTGCAAAATCGTCTTCGTCGCCCCGGACGTGCCGCCGGTCGGCGCCGCCGTCTATTGGCTGGAGGCGCTGAGCAAGTCCGGCACGCCGATGCGCGCGCTCGATCACTTCGCCGTGCCCATCACCGAGGAGCTCTACAAGGCCTATCGCGAGAAGGGCACGTACTGGCGCGAAGCCCGTCCCCGAAAGAGCCCCGCCGATGCGCCCGTCGTGGCGGAGGCGACGAGGCTCGAGAACGGGTTGTTCCAGATGACGTTCGATCAAGCCACCGGCCACGTCGTTGGGCTGACCGACAAGCGATCCGGACGCGAGCTGGTCCCCAAAGGGCAAGCTTCGAATCGGCTCGAGCTGATCGACGAGTCGGGCCGGGGCAGCGACGCCTGGGAGCTGAGACTCGGCGACAAGGTAACGGCGCTCGATCAGCCAACCGAGGTGAAGGTGGTATCGAACGGTCCCGTGTTGGCGACCGTCCACGCGAGGTACGTCCACGGCGGCTCGATTTTCGAGCAGCGCGTCACGTTGTACGACGGGCTCGACCGGATCGATATGACGAACCAGACCGAATGGCGCGAGCGCGACAAGGCGCTGAAGGTCCGTTGGCCGCTGGCCGTCGCCGCCGACCACGTCACCTGGGAGATCCCGTACGCCTGGATTCGCAAGCCGACCAACGGTCAGGAGGTGCCCGCCCAGCGCTGGATCGACCTGTCGACGGGTGACTATGGCGTGAGCGTCCTGAACGACGGGCGCTATGGCCACGACTGCAAGGACGGCGTCGTCGGCATCACGCTGTTGCGAAGCAGCGCGAGCCCGGACCCCGTGGCCGATCTGGGCCAGCACGCGGTAACGTATTCGCTGTGGCCGCACGAAGGCCCGTGGGACCCGGCCCAGACCGTCCGTCGCGCCGCCGAGCTCAACGCACCGCTGATGACGCGGGCGGTCAAGGCGCATCCCGGCAAGGAGGGGTCATTCTCGCTACTCCGTGTGGACGCCGCCAACGCAGTCGTCTCAGCCGTCAAGCAGGCCTATGACGGCAAGGGCTGGGTCGTCCGCGTGTGGGAGACGTCGGGCAAGCCCGTGCCGGTCACCCTCACCTTCTGTCGACCGATCACGATGGCTGAGGAAACGAACCTGCTCGAAGACCGCATCCGCCCCGCCGACGCGAACGGTGCGAGCTTGAAATTCAAGCTCAGCCCGCACGAGATCAAGACGTTCCGCGTCGAGCTGTAGCGCATGCCATGTCCCGTAGAGACGGGCTCGTAGGGCAGGTCGTCGCAGAGGGGCCGCCGTTGTGCTCGTGCGAGGCCACCTCATCGTGAAATGGGCTGCGCAACTCGAGGGGCCAGACCTGCCGCGACCCGCGCATCAGTGGCCCCACCGACGTCAAATTCCCGGTTGCTTTTCCACGCGACGCAAGGGCGCAGGAAGGGATTCCTGCACGCAGTGGGTGCGAGATGGAAATCTCGCACCAGTGGGCAACCGAGATTCACTTGGCTTGTGTCATCGCGAAAACGACTCCGGCTGTGATGCCCGTCACAACGGCGGTGACAGCAATGATCCAGGCGGCGTCTTGTGTCATCGCAGTAACGACTGCGACCGTGATGAAGGTCACAGCCGCAATGCAGGCGGACCTTACCCACCAGACCTTTCCCAGTATCTTCTGGCGGGCTTGGTATATCAGACTGATGGCCAAACCTCCAAAGAATATGGCCATCAAGTCCCAAGCATTCTCGTGACGAACTATGGCCCGGTACGCATAATCAATGAGGAGTGCGAAGAAGAAAAAGAGGAAGGCCCATCGGCAGCTGACACCTATGACCGCTTCTGTCCGTTCATCCTGTTCCACGCTTTGGTGGGCACTCATAACTTG
>CAYOGX010000435.1:0-5076 GCA_964403235.1 uncultured Planctomycetales bacterium
CCGACCCTTCCACGCGTACAAGAATGATCTGACCGCGCCATACAATGCGCTTCGTCACGTCTGCGGTGAAGCGTTGAACTGCAATGCCAACTCATCGTACATCTACACCGAGCTGCCGGTTGCGGGTGGGTCGTCCGAATCCTTGCGTCCGACGATGGCGATGCCGAACCGGTCGGCCAGGGCGAGCGTCTCGTCGCGTTTGACGATCAGGGTGCGTTCGGCCTCGACGACGAGGCAGCTCCCACCGGCGGCGTGGAGGCCCTTGACGGTCTCCGGGCCGATCGTGGGCACGTCGAAGCGCATGTCCTGATCGGGCTTGGCCACCTTGACGACGACGAACCGGCCCTTGCGACACAGCTCGCCCGCGCGGGCGATCATGCGGTCGGTGCCCTCGATGGCCTCGACGGCGATGACGTCACCGTCCTTGACGGCGACGGACTGCCCGACGTCGAGCCGGCCCATCTGTTTGGCCACGTGCCAGCCCAGGTCCGCGTCGCGCTGCTGGGCGGCGGTGGGGGGGGTCCGGGTCATCGCGCCGACGTCGGCCATGGCCTCGGGACAGTACTGCGTCGAGTCCACGAGCGTCACTCCCCGGTGGTGCATCACCTCGCCGACGGCCCGAAGCACCGTGTCGTTCCGCCGGTCGGACAGGCTGAAGTACCACAGCTTGATCGTCGTCCAATCGGGCAGGAACCGCAAGGGCAACAGCGGCGAGAGCATGTCGGTCTTGCGAACGGTGCCGGCCAGGATTGCGCGGTGGACGCCCTCGCGTCGAAACAGTCGGATCCATCGGCCCATCCGCGCCAGGCCCGCCCAGTAGAACGCATCGGCCGGCTCGCGCAGCCCCGGGTCCGCCAGACTACGGAGACCGACCACCACCAGTCGGCATCCCGCCCGCTTGGCCCCGCGCGCCACCAGCCATGGGAAATCGCCGGCCCCGGCGATCAGGCCCAGGGGGGTTGCTTCTGCGTTCGTGTCGGTCGGGTTCGTCACGGACTGCACACCGCCTACGGGCAACACGTGTTCAGCGGTCAGCGTTTGTCCTTTGGGTCAGGCGTTTGGGCGGGCTGGTCGGACTCGCTGGCCCGCCGCTTCCGGTCGGCCAGTTGGCTCTCGAGCGCCCTGACCCGCTTGGGCAGGTTCTTGAGCTGGTTCCACATGCCCGGCAGCTTGCCGAGGATGGCGATCTCGCGGCGCTTCTGACGAATGGGGATCGCCGGCTGGCCCAGTACCGTGTCGCCTTGTCTCACGTCGCCGGTGACGCCCGCCTTGGCGCCCACGGTCGCGCCGTCGCCGATGGTGATGTGCCCGACCACACCGACCTGACCGGCCAGGGTGACGTGCTTTCCGAGCGTGACCGAACCGGCCACCCCCGACTGGGCGACCAGCATGCAGTTCTCGCCCACCTTCGTCCCATGCCCGATCGCGATCAGGTTGCTCATCTTCGTGCCCGCGCTGATGACCGTCTTGCCGAGCGTGGCCCGATCGATGCTGCAGTTCGACCCGATCTCGACGTCGTCGCCGATCTCGACGATGCCCGCCTGCGGAATCTTGTGCCAACCCTCGCCCACGGGCGCGTAACCCAACCCATCGTTGGCCAGCACGGTCCCGGCGTGGATCGTCACGCGATCGCCCAGGACGCATCCGTCGTAGATGACCACGTTCGGCATCAGCACGAGATCGTCACCGATGCGGCAGCCCGGCCCGATGTAGCAGCCCGGATAGATCGTCGCCCGATCGCCGATGACGACGTCCTCGGTGATGGTCACGTTGTGTTGGATGTTCGCGTCGGCGCCGATCCGGGCGGACGGATGGAGGACCGCTCGCGGATCGATGCCCACCTGCGGGTGCCGCCGGTACCCGTGCAGCTTGACGATCAACAGCGCGATGGCGGCGTAGGGCTCCTTGCACCGCAGCACGGTCAGACCGTCCGGAGGCTCCTGATGCCGATCGATCACGACGGCCGACGCCTGCGTCTCGCCCAGATACTTGGTATACCGCCGGTTGGCCAGGAAGCTGATCTCGCCCGCCCGGGCGTCCTCGAGCGTATTGGCGGCGCGGATCTCGATGTCCCCGTCGCCCTCGATCTGGCAGGACAGGCCCTGTTCTTCAAGATAGCGACTCAGTTCTTCAAGCGTTGCGGCCATACGAAGCACCTGCGTACCGTACGCAAAAGCATTATGCTACGGCGCATCCCGCAACGATGTCAAACATGGGCCCTGCTATGCCAACGCGGAGGATCCCCGGGGGCGTTGGGTGCGAGAAGGGATTCTCGCACTAGAAATCCATGATGCCCACATCAGCACGAGGGCATCAAAATGGGCAAGCTGCCCCCTATTCTCTGGGCAGCCCGCACGTCGCGGCTCGGTCATCGCGTCGCGGTTCGAGACCGCCCTGATCCCCTACTTGAGGTAACCCAGGTCGAGGAGCCGGCGGCGCGTCTCCTCGTCCAGGGGCCTGTGTCCGTTCAGTCGGGTCGAGCCCTTGTAGATCTGCGCAGCGGACAACCACTGCCGAAGGCGCCCGGCCAACCGGTCGGCGATGGGGCGATGCGCATCGATCAGGTTGCTCACCTCGGCGGGGTCGTTGACGACGTGGTAGAGCTCTTCTCGCCCGTTGGCGGCGACGACGTACTTCCAGGGACCCTGACGAATCGCGCGGAGCACGCCCTCGAATGGCGTGCGGTCGAACCGGACGTCGATGCATTGGGCGCGGTCGATGGGCCCCCGTCTGGGCGCCATCCGCTCGATGACGGCCACGCGGTCCGCCGGCTGGCTGGCGGGCCCGCTCGCAAGCTTGGACGCGGCCGAGGAGGTGAGCCTCGAACGCGCGGTGCTCGGTGCACCGGGTCTCGTGCTTGGCGGCGGCAGCAGCGATCGACCGGACGTTGACGGCATGGGCACGGGATGGCCTCGCGCCGCGTCCATCACCGTTGGCAGCAAGTCGGTCAGTTGGACCAGCCGGTCGGTTCGACCGGGCCGCAGCCGTCTCGGGTAGGACATGATCAGCGGCACGTGCGCCAGCGTGTCGTAGACGCACCACGAATGGCCCATCAGGTGGTGATCGCCGAGGTTCTCGCCGTGATCGGACGTGATGATGACGAACGTGTCGTCGAGCGCGACGCGTTCGGCCAGGACCTCCAGCAGCTCGCCGACGTAGTCGTCCAGCATCCGCGTCTCGCCGTCGTAGGTCTCGTTAAGCAGTTGGAGCTCGGCGGGCGTGTAGCAGTCACGTCTCAGCAGCGAGAACTCGGCTCCCTGGCTCCACTCGTGTCGGTAGGACAGGTCGACGTCGTCGGGCTTGACGAACACCGCCCGGTGCGGCAGGTGCGGCCGGTAAGGATGGTGCGGCTCGAGGTAGTTGATGAACATGAAGAAGGGCCGGTTCGGGTCGCGTCGGTCGAGCCAGCGGGCCACGAGCTGGTTGGTGGTCTTGGCGCCGGCGTCTTCGGACGTCACCGCACCCAGCCACCTGCAGACGCGGCCGGCCGGGTAGAGCACCCTGTCGAGGAACTCCGACACGCTGTTGCCCCGCGGCTGGTGCAGCGCTGAGGGCCGAAGCACCTCCTCGAAGCCCTGGGACAGGTTGCTGCTGGCCGAAATCCAGACGTTGTTGCTCAGGGCGAGGGTCTGGTAGCCGTCCTTCAGGAGCAGCTCGGCCATGGTCGTGAACCCGTCGTCCAGCCAGGTGTGGTTGTAGTTCGCGCCGTGCTCGCAGGGGAACAGCCCGGTGAAGATCGAGGCGTGCGAGGGGAGCGTGCAGATGGCCGGCGAGAGACAGTTCTCGAAGACGAGCGCGTCGGCAGCGAAGGCGTCCAGCCGCGGCGTGGTCGGACGATCGCACCCATAGCAGCCCAGTCGATCGACGCGCTGCGTGTCGAGGACGACCAAGAGGATGTTGGGCCTGCCGTCGCGGCGCATCAACGCGTCAACGCTGGACTGTCTCCAGGCGGTGGTCGGGTTCATTAGCCTAGGACGTTCGAACCACTGAACGGCCAGGCTGGCGATCACGATGATCGCGGCGGGCCAGAAGGCCGTCCGGGCCATCCTTCGTGCGGACTGACCCACCCACGTCGTCGCTAGACCGCGGGCGATTGCGTAGCTGACGGCTGTCGCGGCCAGCCAGTAGACAGCCATCACCACGCACCAGGTGCGATGGATCCCTTTGGCGACGGGCACGCCGAGGACGGCGGCGCCGGGCCACAGCAGAAACCCGGTCGCGCCGGCGACGAGCACGGCCACCCCCACCGGCCCCGGGGCGATGCCGCGCCGCGCCCGACGACTGAGAAGGGTCAGGCAGGCGCAGGCCCCCCCGATGACGGCCCCGTGAAGCGTCCACAGGATCCCATGCGCCAGACCCGAGTAGCTCAGCGCGTCAGCCCACTGCCGCAGGCCCATCATCGCACGGTACCGCCATCCCAAGACGACGGTCTGAACCAACCCGAACGCCAGGCCACCGACCAGGCCGGCGCGAATCGCCCACGTCAGGACCGACCAGGCCGACGCGCACCGGCCCCGTGCCGTGATGTCCGGTCCGACATCAAGGAGCTCACGTTTCTCGTCTGACGACACCTCGCTCGACACGATCGCAGTATCCCTGCATCAGGCGGCGTCTCGGTACGTCAGACGCCACGAACCTATTGTAACGAAGCGTGGGCGGCCTGGCGAAATTCGCTCGATCGTGGAGGACGCGTCGTAGGCCCGACGTCGCGTCGGCTGCGCGGCCTGGCGCGATCGCTGGCGCGACCTGGCTGGGCTGCAGAAGGCCCTCGGCGACGCCGGTATCCATCTTACCCAAGCGCAGGTCCGGGCGTTTGCGGCCGGGCCGCGGGGCCAACTTGTGTCTCGGCGCCGAAATGCGCATGATGGTGCGAAACGCCCGGGGGAACGGGGTGGTGCGTTCTGGTGAGGGTATGGCAATGTGCGGGCAGCGCGGAAGTCGTCTTGCCGGTGTGGGCGTTCTAGTGACCAGCATCGGCCTCGGGTCGGGGGTGTCGGCTGCGAGCAAGAAGGACACCTCGACCAAGGTCGATCCGCAGGCCGAGAAGGTCATCCGGCAGCTCGCCAAGTACGTGGG
>CAYOGX010000436.1:0-5067 GCA_964403235.1 uncultured Planctomycetales bacterium
CGAAGATCCTCCAACACAGCGTGGGCAAGCAGAACACCATGTCGCCAGCCCTGCTGAAGCTCGACAACGGCGACATCCTGTGCTTCGTCAACGTCAAGAACAGCAGGGAGGACTGCGGACCGTGGGTGAAGCGATCGACCGACGGCGGCAAGACGTGGGGCAAGCTGAAGCGCCTGCCCTACGACGGCTACGGCTGCGTCGGGTCCGACCGGGCGATCCAGATCTCCACGGGTCGCGTGCTGGTGCCCTGTTTCGTGAGCAAGGACAAACTCAAGTCCAGCCACTCGTGGGTCTTCTACAGCGACGATCGGGGCGAGACGTGGCGCCGCACGGCCCTGATCTCGACGCCCAAGGGCTCGACGGGCCGGCGGACCGACCCGGCAGCCGAGGAACCGATGATCATCGAGCTGAAGGACGGCCGGCTGATGATGATCCTGCGGACGTACCTCAAGTTCATCTACGCCTGCTACTCGTCGGACGGCGGGGCGACCTGGAGCAAGCCGGCCAACAGCGGCATCCCCTCGCCGGGGTCGATGGCGACCATCAAGCGGATGCCCGATGGCAACATCCTGCTGATCTGGAACTGGGCGCCGCTGGACAAGATCAACGGTCCGTGGCCCCGGACGTTCATCTCGTCGGCCGTCAGCACCGACGAGGGACGAAACTTCTCCTCCGTCCGTCACCTGGATGGTTCGGCCGACTTCAAGGGCAAGATCACGATGGCCAACGTGATCTTCGTGGGCGACCGCGCGGTGATCACGTACAGCAAGTCACCCACCAAGAAGAACCACTACAGTTGGCGGTTGCAGGTGATCCCCCTGGCGTGGTTCTACGACGGGGACAGGTCGAAGGTCTACGGCGAGAAGTTCCTGGCGACTTGGCAGGCGAAACGATCGGCGGGTCGATAGCCCCAGATTTCCGGCGGGTGTCTGGCAAAACGGTCGATCTGCGAATCGCGTCGTCGCCCTGATCCGGACGGAAGACCTCGTTCCGAGGCCACCCTCGCCGGCTGCCGTCCGTCTCGATAGTCGTAACAGGTTGTATAGCAATCACATGCGTGCCGACGGGCGCGCCCCGATCTGCCCGATCCCGCCTGTGATCAGTGGTGGTCAACAGCTTTCACCCAGATTGACGACGTCAAAAAAACCTGAGAAATTCTCTGCAGAAGGCTTTTATCGGACGCGCCTAGGGGGTATAGTATACTTGTCAACTTATCGCCGCAGGGATGATGGCGTGAAGGATCACGCCTCCCGTCCACGACAGGTAGGGCACGGATGCCGCTAGCTGCCGTCTCGCAATCTCGGCCTCTCAAGATACTGGCTGCCAATCGTGGTATGGTTGTGCCCATCGGGGCCACCTGCCTGATCCTGGTTATCCTGATCCCGCTGCCCACGTCATTGATGGACATCCTGCTGGCCGGCAATATCACGCTGTCGGCCGTGGTCCTACTGACCGTGATGTACATGATCCACCCGCTGGAGTTCAGCGCATTCCCGTCGCTGCTGTTGACGTTGACGCTGTTCCGGTTGGTGTTGAACACGGCGACGACGCGTCTGATCCTGACCAACGGACCGCAGGGGACGGACGCAGCCGGTCAGGTGATCCAGGTGTTCGGCGAGTTCGTGGCGGCGGGGTCGCTGGCGGTCGGCATCATCATCTTCATCATCATCGTGGTGATCCAGTTTGTGGTGATTACCAAGGGGGCCACGCGAATCGCCGAAGTCGCTGCGCGGTTTACCCTGGACGGGATGCCGGGCAAGCAGATGGCCATCGACGCCGATCTGAACGCCGGGCTGATCGACGAGCCGGAGGCGCGGCGCCGCCGCGCTGAGATCTCGTCCGAGGCCGACTTCTACGGGGCCATGGACGGTGCCAGCAAGTTCGTCCGAGGCGACGCCATCGCCGGCATCATCATCACGTTCGTCAACATCCTCGGCGGGCTCTACGTCGGCATGGTCGAGGCCGGCATGCCCCTGTACGAGTGTATGGGGACCTTCACGAGGCTGACGATCGGGGACGGTCTGGTCTCGCAGATACCGGCCTTCATCGTGTCGGTGGCGGCGGCCATGCTGGTGACGCGTTCGACGGCCAAGCGGAACCTGGGGGACGAGATTCTGGGCCAGTTGGGTTCCCGGCCGGTCGCGCTGGCGTTGGCGGCGGTCTTCCTGGCGATTCTCTCCCTGACGCCACTGCCCAAGGGGCCGTTGCTGCTCCTGGGCGGCTCGCTGGTCCTGATGGCGGTGGTGTTGACGCGATCCCAAGCTGCCCAGGCACGGGCCGAAGCGGGCAAGGCCCAGGCGGACGCCAGCCGGGCCGCGTCCTCCGAACCCGTCGAGAAGCAACTCCTGCCCGATCCGATGGAACTCGAGGTCGGCTACGGACTGATCAAGCTGGTCGACCGCAAACAGGGCGGCGATCTGCTGGACCGGATCGCGCTGCTCCGGAGGCAGATGGCCCTGGACCTGGGCATCATCGTCCCGCCCATCCGCATCCGCGACAACCGGCAAGTCGAGCCCAACGCCTATCGCGTCAAGATCCGCGGCGTGGACATCGCCGAAGGCCAGGCCATGCCGGGGCAGCTCCTGGCGATCGACAGCGGGCTGGCCACCGAGCCGCTCGCCGGTATCGAGACCGTGGAGCCCGCCTTCAAGCTCAAGGCCTACTGGATCGACGAGGGCGACCGCGCCACGGCCGAGCATCGAAACTACACGGTCGTCGATGCCATCGGCGTGCTGACCACGCACCTGACCGAGGTCATCAAGCAACACGCAGCCGACCTGCTGACGCGTCAGGAGACCAACCGGCTGCTCGACAATCTCCGCGAGAAGTCGCCCAAGGTCGTCGAGGACGTCATCCCCGAACCGCTCAAGGCGGGTGACGTCCAGAAAGTCCTACAGAACCTGCTCCGAGAGCGCGTGCCGATCCGCGATTTGGAGACCGTCCTCGAGACCCTCGGCGATTGGGGCCTGCGGACCAAGGACACCGACGTGCTGACCGAGTACGTCCGCAACGCGCTGGCCCGAACGATCTGCCACACCCACCGCGACGAGAGCAACCAGATCCAGTGCATCACGCTGGATCCGAAGCTCGAGGAGCAGATCAACAGCCACATCGAGCGGAGCGAGCGCGGGGCCTTCATGACCCTCCCGCCGGCGACGCAGAACAAGATCGTCGAGGCGGTCAACAACCAAATCCAACAGGCCATTCCCGCCGCGGGCGGACGGACACCGGTGATCCTGTGTTCGCCCCAGGTGCGGGGATGGGTCCGTAGGCTGATCGAACCGGTTCTGCCCCAGGTAGCCGTTCTGAGCTACAACGAAATCGTCCGGGGCATCGACGTCAAATCGTTGGGCATGGTGGTACTAAGCGATGAACCTGCAAACGTTTCGTGACAGTTCGATGGCGGGGGCATTGCAGAAGGTCAAGAAGGACCTCGGGCGCAATGCCGTCATTCTGCACACGCGGACCTTCAAGCAAGGGGGCATTCTAGGCTTGGGCGGCCGGAACGTCGTGGAGATCACGGCCACACCCTCGTCGGCCGGCTTGCCCGGCAGGTTGGCCCGAGGTAGCATACCGGTTCGTGGCGACAACGGGCCGGCAGCATCTCACGTGGCCGAAAGCAAATCGACCTCGGCAGCGCCGGCCAACAGACGACTCGACGACGACGTCCGCACCCAGATGGGACAGCTTCGCTCGCTCGTCGAGCAGATGATCGACGAATCGCGAGCGACCAGGTGCAGCAAGGTCCCGACGGAGCTGTTTGAGACCTACACGCACCTGGTGCAGCAGCAGGTGGCTGAGGAGTTGGCCAGAGACCTGCTGGCGGAGGTGCGGAAGGGGCTGACGGGTGAGCAGTTGCGACAGGGTCCGTTGGTTCAGGAGCGCCTGGCGCAGTGCGTGGCCTCGCTGATCCCCGAGGGCGGGCCCATCCAATTGAACGGTCGCACCGGGCGGCCCAGGGTGGCGGCCCTGGTGGGCCCGACGGGCGTGGGCAAGACCACCACGATCGCCAAGCTCGCCGCCCATTTCAAGTTGCGCGAGGGCAAGACCGTCGGGCTGATCACCATCGACACCTATCGCATCGCCGCGGTCGATCAGCTCAAGACATACGCGAGAATTATCGACGTGCCGTTGGAGGTCGTGCTGTCGCCCGAGGAGCTCGTCGACGCCGTCGCGCGGATGCGGTCGATGGACCTCGTCCTGATCGACACGGCGGGCCGAAGCCAGAACGACGCGATCCGGCTGAACGAGCTGAAGTCGTTTCTGTCGGCCATCGACGCCGACGAGGTGCACCTGGTCCTGTCGAGCACGGCGACGGCGGGGTATCTGCGATCGGCCATCGAACGGTTCGGCGAGCTGGGCGCGAACCGGATCATCTTCACGAAACTCGATGAGGCCGTCGGGTTTGGGGTGATCCTCGAGGCCCTCAAAACGGTGGACCAACGGCTCAGCTACGTGACCACGGGCCAGGACGTGCCCGACGACATCGAAGTGGGCCGCGCCCGCGACCTGGCCCGGTGCATCCTCGGGCAGGACGGGGCGTGGGCGGGCTCACGGACGTCGATGAGATCATAATGAGCATGGCCCCGGATCAAGCCGATCGACTTCGAGCCCTCGTCCGCGACAACCGCGGCATGTGCCGTCTGGTGGCGGTGACCAGCGGGAAGGGCGGGGTGGGCAAGACGAATATGGCGATCAATGCAGCGATCTGTCTGGCCGCCCACGGCCACCGGGTGGTGCTGATCGACGCGGACCTGGGCCTGGCCAACGCCGACGTCCTCCTGGACGTCAACGCGCCGTTCAACCTGGGTCACGTGATCAACGGGGCCAAGACGATCGAGGAGATCCTGGTGGACGCGCCGGGCGGGATCAAGCTCATCCTGGGCACGTCGGGCGTGGGCCGGCTGGTGAACCTCAGTGAGTTCGAGCGGCACAATCTGGTCCGGTCGATGGCGCAGCTCGAATCGCTGGCGGACGTGGTCGTGCTAGATTGCGCGGCCGGGATCTCGCGGAACGTGATGACGTTCGCGGCGGCGGCCGACCACGTGCTGGTCATCACGACACCCG
>CAYOGX010000437.1:0-5063 GCA_964403235.1 uncultured Planctomycetales bacterium
CCCTTCAGGCCCTTGATGACGTCGAGCAGTCGCGGGTCGTACTTGGGCTTGTCGGCATCGAGGAACGCTCCCACGTAGATGGTGAAGAGCTTCAGCCCGTGCCGGTCGAGCGCCGCGAGCATCTCGGGGACGCCCTCGACGCCCGACGTGCCGATGCCGTCGTACCCCAGCGCCTTGAGCATCCGGGCCTGCGATTCGGGCGTGGCGTGTTTGGCGTCCTTCACGCCGTTGACGAGGGCGTAGAAGGGGTAGGTGGGGGCCTTCGATGCAGGCGTTTCGGCCCGCAGCGGGGTGCAGATGCCGCTCGCCAGCGCGAGCGAGACGGTGAGGGTCGTGTGGCCGCGCATGATCCGATCGCTCCTTGCCTCTGTCAAAGGGCCCACGGCTTTCGCCCGGGTGGGGTGCTGAGCAGCTTGTTGGCCTCGTCGCTGTTGGTGAAGCGCTCCTTGTCCGGGTCCCACTTCAGCTTGCCCCCGACTTGGACGGCAATATGCCCCAGGTGGCACAGCGACGTCGTGCGGTGGCCGACCTCGGCGTCCTCGAGCGTCTGCCCGCGCGACTTGACGCAGTCGATGAAGTCCCGCTTCTCGTTCTTGAGGAGCAGGTGCGTTTCGTCAGGGCCGATCTTGGCGTCGAGGATCGACTTGGGCTCGGCCTTGAGCGGTCCGCCGAACTCGGTGTAGAGCGAGCCCTCCGTGCCCTCGAACTTCACGTAGGGCTTGTCGGTCTTGTAGATCAGCCGCACGCCGTTGGCGTAGCGGTAGTGGATCTCGAACTCGACGAGCACGTCCCACAGGCTCCCCTTCGGCGGGTACGTGCCGGCGGTCTTGGCCTCAACCTCGATCGGGCCCGTGCGATCGGTGTTGTTGCCCCATTGGACGATATCGTTCAGGTGCGTGCCCCAATTGGTGACGATGCCGTCACAGTACTCTCGAATGCGCATCCAACCGGCGCGGGCGTATTTGTTCCGCTCGTGGACGCGGTCCTCCTGATAGGGCGCCTTGGCGGCCGGGCCCAGCCACATGTCGTAGTCCAGCTCCTTCGGAACGGGCTCTGTCTTGACGGCCGCCGGCTCGAACTTATCGATCGGCACACCGCTGTGGATCGTGTGGAGCTTGCCGATCCGTCCGTTGCGGACCAGCTCGCACGCGCGGTGGAAGTTCTTCTTCGATCGAAACTCGCTGTCGGTCCTGAAGACCCGCTTGTGTTTGGTGACCAGGTCGCTGAGGAGCCGGCCCTCGGCGACGCTCCGCGTGATGGGCTTCTCCAGACAGACGTCCTTGCCGGCCTTGACGGCGGCGACGGCCATCGGCACGTGCCAGTGATCGGGGGTCGAGATCATGACGGCGTCGACGTCCTTGCGGGCCAGAACCTCTCGGAAGTCTGTGTACCGCGCGGTGTCCTTGACGTCCTCCGCCTTGACCTGCCCGCCCCAGATCGAGGTCCGATCCTCGGCCACCCCCAGCCGCCAACGGTCCACGTCGCAGAGGGCGACCACCTGACAATCGGGCGCCTTGAGAAAGGCCTTCAGGTTGTTGTAGACCACGATCCGGCCCATCCCGATCATGCCGATCGTGATGCGGTTGCTGGGCGCGACGTGCCCGTCGGCGCCGAGCGCCGAGGCCGGCACGATGTAGGGCGCTGCCAACCCCACGCCCGCTTCTCTGGCGGTGCGCTCAAGAAACCTTCGACGCGTCATGGATCGTTTGGCTGTCACGATGGCGTCTCCTATCAATATGCCGTCAGCGGCCAGGTGGCATTCTGGCCCGTGTACGTGTGCGCGTCAAACGCTTGAGACCGCGGAGCTTGTCCGGGTCGACGTCTGTCCTCGGCCAGACGAGCTCGCCGCATGGCAGCATAGCTCAATAACACCGGTTCCGGGCTGTCTTGTCTGTGCGGATTGACGATCTGCCTGGCGCTCAGATCGGCTCGCCCTGGCTAATGACGGTGACCTGGGCGCGGGCGCTGAGGTCGGTCGGGCCGTCGCACGTGAACGTGACCTCGTTGGCCCCCCGCCGAAGGACGGGTGCCTCGCCCTGCGGCGCCACCTGGCTGATCGGTGACCCTTTCGGGCTGTAGAGCGTGCAGTCCGACGGCGCGTTGAACTCCAGATAGCTGCCGGAAGCCATCTCGACCGGGAACACGATCTTCTTACCGGCGATCGTTATGGCTGGGTTCTTGATCTTGATCGACGCCAGCGGCAGGGCCTTGATGGGGCTCAGATAGCAGGTGGTCGTCGCCTTCGGCGCGAGGTGGTTGTACCACAGCCTCAGCGTGTCGACGTGACGGTCATTCACGCTCTCTCGGTAGATCGAGTAGAGCCCGCCGTAGGGCCAGGCGTAGTGACTATGGCGCTCGCCCTCGGGCTCGATCAGCTCGACGTACCGCCAACCCGCAAAGTCGACGATGACGTAGTGGTCGCCGATGCCGTGCGAGAGGTGCGAGGGGCTTTTCAACTGGACGTTCAGGACCTCGCCCTTCCCATCGCCGTGGACCCACAGCCCAAGCGCCTGGTGCTTGCTCAGGTCACGCGGCGGCTCGAACGTCCTGCCGAGCTTGGCCCAGGCCCCCTTGCGGGCGACCGTGCCCGCGTTGGCGGCGGTCAAGGCGCCGCTGACCTTGCCCGCCTTGACGTGTTCCGACGTCGACTCGAGCGTCGCGGTTACGCCCTTGGCCGACGCGCGGTCGGCGAAATCACCGGGTTTGGCGAAATCGGCCAGCGTCACATTGCCGTCCGCGTCGTACGGTCCGGCAGACAGCAACGCCTCGATCCGCAGTCTGACCGGCTGCGCGTCGAACGGGTTGTCGGTCGACCAGACGTTGCTCCAGCCGTTGACGCCCTCGATCTTGTGCTTGGCGTATTGGACGCGGCGGAACCGCCACCGCCCGCCGGCGTCCTGAAACAGCGTGAACTCCTTGCCGGGCTCGGCGAGCTTCGCCTTGACCGATGCGTCGAAGTAATTTTTGTGGCGGAGGTCCTCATACCGCTTCATGATGGCCGCGAGACGACGATAGACGGGAACCGTCTTGATCGTCTTGGGGTCGATGCCCATCACGCTAAACCCGACACCCGTGCCGATGCACTTGCCGCAGAGATACTCGATGTCGTCGGCGAAGGTCGGCTCGCCCTGGTGGCCGGTCCAGGTCTTGACCGCCCACCAGCCCAGATGCCCAGGCAGGAACATGCGGCGAAGGGCCTCGTTGCCCCTGCAATGGAAGTCGATGAAGGTCTTGTGGCTTCGGGTCGGGTGGTCCAGCGCCCCCATGCGGGACCGGACGTACCACAGGTGGTGGTGGAACGTGCTCATCTCCATGGCGGCCGGCCGGTGGAGTCGTTTGCAGATCTCGAAGACGAACTTCGAGCCGTAGTGCCACCCGTTTTCACGCCCGCCGAGGATGTCCTCGCCGTCGAGCGCGTCCATGTACATCATGTCGAACCCGCACGTGTTGAACGCCTCGGCCGTCTTGGCCGCCACCTCCGTGAAAAGCGTCGTGTTGGGATCGGGCACGAATCGGAAAAAGCACTGCTTGAGGTGGTACGCCTTCGCGCCGGCCGCGTGGGCGACCGCCTTCGTCCCGCAGACGCCGCGCTTGCACTGGGTGAACGCGTAGGGCGGGGTCTTGGTGATGCCCTCATACGTCAGGAGCTCGTCGTCGATCCGAAGCGTTACGCTGTTGCGGACGAAGAACCCAACGGTGGTGGACATGGGCTGGGTGGTCTCGACGACGGGGACGGTGGCGGCGTCGGCCGTCAGCGGCTTGGCCAGCGTGAACGTCGCGTCGCTCGCGAGTCGCCGGTCGGGCACGGGCGTGACCCAGGGGCAGGTCTTGTCGATGAAGAAGGCGTACGTGTGCAGGCCGGCCTTGATCCCGGCGGCGTGGAGGCGGTCGATGACGGCCTTGAGGCTGGCGAAGCCGTTCGGGTAGGTCTTGGGGTTCGGCCGGCAGTCGCCGAAGCGAAACGAGCTGCCGCCGTGGAAGTCGATCTGATTGATCCCCAGGTCGCGGGCCAGCTTGATCCAATCGTCGACCGTCTGCTCGGACATGCCGCCGAAGTTGAACAGGTATGAGCCCTTGCTGATGGGCGCGTCCAGCGCCCAGGGCCCGCCGATGTCCGAGCGCGGCAGGTCCGGCGCGGCGCTCACGACCTCCTTCATCACGCCTCGAAGCTGGTCCGGCGGGCACGCGATCACGCCGACCCGAGCACCGGCGAAGCCGAACCTGGCGTAGCACGTCGCGATGAGCCAACTGCTCGGCTGGGGGACCCGTACCACGTTGGTTTGGAGATTCAACGCCATCGCGCAGGCGACGAACGGCTCGTCCGGCTGGCCTTTGAGCGTAAGGGGGACATCGACAAAGGTGAACTCGGTGACGTCCTTGCCATCGACCGACACCACCTCAAACACGAAGTAATGCTTGCGCACGATGGGTCTGATGACGGCGCGGACGCCGGTCGCGCCGAATCCCGCCACGATGCGCTCGCCGTCGCGGGACACCGACGACGCCCTGTGGACCTGCTTGCCAATCTTCACATGCACGAAAAGCGAGGGCGGTTTCTGCCTGCAATAGTCCGTACCCGTCCGCTTGTCGATCAGGTGCAGGTTTCGCCCGTCCGGTCCGATGACGTACTTGGCGTAGTCGTTTTCGAGTGAGACGGGGGCCCGATCGGGCTCGGTCGTGGTGCGATTCTCCGCGCGCGAGGCGGCGGCCGCCGAGACCGCGGTGGGCATCACCATAAGAACCAACGCGGCCAGCATCACCCCTGGCAACGCGTAAGAACGCCGATTGAGCATAGCTGACCCCTATGACCCGATGATCCCCCGGCTTGCCCGATCGGCCACCGCCGCGACCAAGCGCCGTGTCCGAATCGCGATTGCGAGCCCTAAGCCGCCTGCAACAAAAATTGAATAGTACGTCTCTGGGAGGTCTTCCGAGGGTGGCCCATGGCTTTAGCCGTGGGGGCCCCATCCCATTGGGATGGGGACGCGAATCTCCGTTCGAATTCGTGCCCCCACCTCTGAAGAGGAATGCGCATATTCACGCTGCCCTCCTCCTAATCGCTA
>CAYOGX010000438.1:0-5061 GCA_964403235.1 uncultured Planctomycetales bacterium
GGTCGGCGCGGTGACGTGCAGACAGGACCTGAGGCAATGGGCCGGGACAGTACGAGTCCGGGCGAGTCGGTAGTCTCGCTACGAGAGCTGATGGTCCGCGCGCTGGGCGATTCGGTGGGCCAGGTGCCTGAGGTGCCGATCGGGGGGTTGGCGGACGATTCGCGTCACGTGCGGCCTGGCTGGCTGTTCGTGGCGGTGGCGGGTCACGAGGCGGACGGTCATGCATTCGTGGCCGACGCCATCGAGCGAGGGGCCGCGGCGATCGTGGCGGAACGGGGCGCTGGGGAGACCGGCGAAGTGCCGGTGGTCCAGGTGCCGGACACGCGGTTGGCGGCGTCGAAGCTGGGGTCGGTGTTTTGGGGTCTGGACCGGTTGCAGGCCGAGGGCCTGCTGCGGGTCATCGCGGTGACGGGCACGAACGGCAAGAGTACGTTCTGCTACGTGACGCGCGCAGTGGCCGAGGCGGCCGGTTGGCGGTGTGCGCTCCTGGGGACGATCGAGTACGACCTGATCGGGCGAAGCCTGCCCGCGTCGGTGACGACGCCGGGTCCCGTGGCGTTGGCGGAGTGCCTGGCGGAGGCGGTTGGGGCGGGGGCGCGGATGGCCGTGCTGGAGGCGTCCAGCCACGCGTTGCACCAGCGTCGGACCGACGGTCTGCAGATCGAGGTGGGGGTGTTCACGAACCTGACGGGCGACCACCTGGACTACCATGGCACGGCCGAGGAGTACCTGGCGGCCAAGAAGCGGCTGTTTGACGGGCTGGACGCGGGGGCGACGGCGGTATTGAACGTTGACGATCCGGCGAGTGAGGTGGTCTCAGCGGACTGCAAGGCCCGTCGGGTGACGTACGGCTTGAACCCGCTGGCCGATGTGCGGGCCAGGATCACCGAGATCACCGCGGAGGGCAGTTCGTTCGAGCTGATCACGCCGGTCGGGTCGACGGAGGTCCACACGCGGCTGGTGGGCCGACACAACGTGGCGAACGGCCTGGCGGCCGCCTCGGTGGGAGTGGCGCTTGGCGTGGGGCTGGAGACGATCCGGAAGGGGTTGGCGTCGGTCGAGTGCGTGGCGGGCCGTTTGGAGCGGGTTGTGGTGAACGGGGTGGCCGGGGGCCCGACGGTTCTGGTGGACTATGCGCATACGGATGACGCGTTGAGGAACGTTCTGGGTTCGCTGGCGCCGCTGAAGGGGTCCCGACTGATCGTGGTGTTCGGCTGCGGGGGGG
Source organism: uncultured Planctomycetales bacterium (assembly GCA_964403235.1). Taxonomy (GTDB): domain Bacteria; phylum Planctomycetota; class Phycisphaerae; order UBA1845; family JAFGLZ01; genus JAFGLZ01. The sequence continues at coordinate 1,226 of CAYOGX010000438.1, forward strand.
ACCGGGACCGGGGTAAGCGTCCGCGGATGGCGCGGGTGGCGGCGGAGCACGCGGACGAGATCGTCGTGACGAGCGACAACCCGCGGACGGAGCGACCCGAGGCCATCATCGAAGAGATCGTGGCCGGTTTCGAGGGTGGGGATCTGGAGAGGGTGACGATCGAGCCGGACCGGTCGCAGGCGATCGAACGGGCGGTGGCGGCAGCGGGTCCCGAGGACATCGTGTTGATCGCGGGCAAGGGGCACGAGAGCTATCAGGTCCTTGGCCGGCAGCGTGTACCGTTTGACGACCGCGAGGTCGCGCGGGCGTGCCTGGGGCGATGGGTCCGGCGGGCCTAGTCGGTCGGTCGGGTCCGGTTGGCAGGCAGCAACACGGGATGCCGCGTTGAGGGGTGGCGTGTCGAGAGATGCGGCATCGAGCGAGGCCGTCGATCCGGCGGAGAAGGCCAATGGGGATATGAGGCCGTTGACGCTGGACGAGATCGCATCCGTCGTGCAGGCCAGGCCGTTGGGCCGGTCGGGGCGACACCTCGTGGACAGCGTCGGTATCGATTCGCGCCAGGTCAAATCGGGCGAGGTGTTTTTCGCGATTCGGGGCGAGCGGTTTGACGGGCATGCGTTCGTGGCGTCGGCTATCGATCAGGGGGCGATGGCGGCGGTGGTGTCGCGGCCGGAGCTGGTGCCGTCGGACCTGCGTGAGCTGGGGCTGTTGCTGCTAGTGGACGACACGCTGGCGGCGTTGGGTCGGTTGGCGGCGTACCATCGGCACAAGGTGCGAGCGACGGTGATCGCGGTGACCGGGTCGAACGGCAAGACGACGACGAAGGAGATGATCGATCACGTGCTGAGCGGTCGTCGACGGGGTCGCGGGGCGCCCAAGAGTTTTAACAACGCGGTGGGGGTGCCGCTGACGCTGCTGTCGGTCGAACCGGACGACGACTATGTGGTGGCCGAGATCGGCAGCAGCGCGCCGGGGGAGGTGGCGCACCTGGCGGAGATGGCTGCGCCAGACATCGGGGTGATCACGAGCGTGGCCGAGACGCACCTGGAACAGTTGGGGAGTCTGGCGGGGGTGGCGCGTGAGAAGGCGAGTCTGGTCGATCACGTCGTCAAGACCGGCTGCGCGATCGTGCCTGGGGGGTTGGACGTGCTGGACAAGGAGCTGCGTCGTCGTGGTCGGCGTGGAGTTCGGCGGGTCCGATTCGGTCGCGGGGACGACGTTGAGCTGCGGGCGACGGAGATCGAGAGCGAGGCGGATCGTGTGTCGTTCCGCGTAAACGACGGGGCGCGGGTGACGATACCGACGGCTGGGGAACACAACGTTCTAAACGCGTTGGCTGCGATGGGTGCGGCGGCAGAGTTGGGGATCGGGCCGGGGGAGGCGGGCGAGCGTCTGGCGTCGTTCCGACCGCCGCCGATGCGTCTGGAGGTGCATCGTTGGGGTGAGGTGACGTTGATCAACGACGCGTACAACGCGAATCCGGCCAGCATGGACGCGGCGGCGGGGGTGTTGGCGGATTGGCCGGATGCGCGTCGGCGGGTGTTCGTCGCGGGCGACATGCGTGAGCTTGGCGAGGCGAGTCTGGCCAAGCACCAGCAGTTGGGCAGGCGGATCGCGTCTGCCGGGGTGGACGTCCTGGTGGCGGTGGGCGAATACGCCGAGGCCGTGGCCCAGACGGTGCGGCGGGAGAATGCCCAGATGCATGTGGACGTGGCGGTGGGCGTGGAAGATGCGGCCGACCGGCTGGGGGGGATCGTCCGGGCCGGCGACGTGATCATGATCAAGGCGTCCCGCGCGTTGGGGCTCGAGGCGTTGGTGGGTACCATCGAGGGGTTGGCTGAGCGGTTGCCCGGCGAGGGCCGGGCTGGCTAGCGAGGACCGAGACGGCCCATGCTGTTTCACCTGTTCGACTACATCGTGGCCGACCCGCGTTACGCGTACGGGAGCGTGCTGTTTCGCTCGACGGTGGCGGTCCTGGTGGGGTTTTTCGTGGTGTGGCAGTGCGGGCCGAGGATCATCCGGTGGCTGATCAAGATGAAGATCGGGGATCAGCCGGAGTTCGACCACGCGGAGCTGAACAAGCTGGCGGTGGGTAAGAGCCACACACCGACGATGGGGGGCATCATCATCATCCTTGGCATTCTGGTGCCGGTGCTGTTGCTGGCGAATCTGAGGAACTTCTACATCCACATGGCGTTGGTGTGCACGGTGTGGCTGGCGATATTGGGGGGGGTCGACGACTGGCTGAAGCTGACGGTAGGCCGGCGGACGGGCACGCGGACGGGGGTCCGCACGTACGAGAAGCTGCTGTTTCAGTTGGCGCTGGGGGTGCTGTTGGCGGTGTTCATCTACCGGTACGGTCGCCACAACATGGCGGTGGGGGAGGTGAGCTATTTCAACGTGCTGAGCATTCCGTTCGTGAAGGGGGATCCGAATCTCAACTGGGGATTCAAGCTGGCCATGCCGCTGTTCATGGTGATCACGGTGGTCGTGATTACGGGGACGAGCAACGCGGTGAACCTGACGGATGGGATGGACGGTCTTGCGGGCGGTTGCGTGGCGATGGTGGGGATCGTGTTCATGATACTGGCGTATCTGGCGGGTCATGAATGGCTGCCGGGGTATCTGCGGATACCGCGGATACCGCTGGCGGAGGAGCTGGCGATCGTGTGTGGGGGGATGGTTGGGGCGTGTCTGGGTTTCCTGTGGTACAACTGCCACCCTGCGCAGGTGTTCATGGGGGACACGGGATCGTTGCCGCTGGGGGGGCTGATCGGCTACGTGGCGGTGGTGACGCGTCATGAGCTGATGCTGTTCATCGTGGGCGGCATTTTCGTGATCGAGGCGGTGTCGGTCATGTTGCAGGTGGGGTATTTCAAGCTGAGCGGTGGGAAACGGATATTCCGCGTGGCGCCGATCCACCACCATTTTCACCTGGGTGGTTGGACCGAGACGCAGGTGGTGACGCGGTTCTGGCTGTTGGCGGCGATTTTCGCGGTGTTCGCGTTGGCGACGGTAAAGCTGCGATAGCGGGGGGCAATGGGGGAGTTGGGCGGAGCGGGCCCCGGCGTGAGGGATCGCGCGGGGCGAGTCGATCATCAAGATGGTTCAGTGGGCAAGGACGCCTGTCATGTTCCAACGATCTAGCCGACGTCGTGGGGTCAGTCGGGTTTGGCGACGGAATCCGTTCGCGTTCACGCCGACGTTTCTGCTGGCAGTGATGGCGACGCTGATGGGTCTGGGCGTGGTGATGGTTTTCTCGGCCGGGGTTTCGCTGGACGGGCCGGTGGTGAGTCGTCCGTTGTGGCGATCGGGTTCGGTGCGGCAGTTCATTTTCGTGGTGGCGGGGTTTGCGGTCGCGGTGGTGGCGTCGATGCTCCCGTACCGTTGGTGGCGGATACGGGATCGTGACAGCGGCCAGCGGTGGTTTCAGCCGAACGTGATGCTACTGCTGCTGACGGTGGTGTTGCTCGGGCTGGTGTTGGTGCCGGGGATCGGTGTGGAGCGGAACGGGGCGCGTCGTTGGCTGACGGTGGGGCCGGCGGGGTATGGGTCCTGGCAGACGTTTCAACCGTCGGAGTTGGCGAAGCTGACAATGGTGTTGTTCGTGGCGGGCTGGTACGGGCGTGGGGGAGCGAAGGCGGGTCGCTTTTTCCGCGGGTTGCTGGTGCCGGCGGTGGTGGTGGGGGGGTGCGCGGGGCTGGTGGGTGTGGAAGATTTCGGCACCGCGGCGCTGTTGCTGACCGTCGGCGGATTGCTGTTGCTGGCGGCGGGGAGCCGGTTGTGGCACCTGGCGTTGCTGGCGATGCCGGCCGCCGGAGGGATGACGTATCTGC
>CAYOGX010000439.1:0-5053 GCA_964403235.1 uncultured Planctomycetales bacterium
CCGTGGCCCGACCCGTGCCGCATCGGCTCGGGCAGCATGTCGGTCTTCCAGTACTCGGGGATCTTGACCGGGACCTTGCCCTTGGTCCGCTCTTTCCTGACGGCCGGGTTCACGCCACCGTTGGCCATGTAGAGCGTGGCCTTGTCGCCGAACCACTGCGCCCGCTCGCCGCCGGCGGCGCAGAGCCAGAAGACGTTGCAGCGACACGTATGACCCTTGTCGGTCAGCATGATCGACGCCTCGTTCCAGAAGGGGTTGTCGTACACGTTGTCTGTCAGCCAGGGATGCCTGGTGCCCCAGCCGAGGCACGAGACCTTCTTGACCCGCTCCTTCGTCACGCCGACCAGATACCCCAGCGAGTGCGTCGGATAGAGCATCGGCGGCAAGCCGTATCGCCACGTGGGCTTACCGGTCTTGGGATGATAGAACCGCGTCTTCTTGTTGGTCAGGAGCTTCTTGAGGTCGCCGCGGTCGTGGTAGTACTCCGCCTCGGTGTAGAACAGCTCGCCGAAGCCGCCGGCGTTAAACTGGTTCCTGGCGAAGATGCAGTCCTGCCGGTAGTAGCTGGACTCGGCCATCATGTACTTCAGGCCGGTCTTCTCCTTCAGCTCCTTCATCCTCTCGGCGTCTTCCAGACGCGTGCAGGCCGGGCAGGCCGACACGACGTGCCAGCCGTTCGCCATGCACATCCGGACGTGCTTGGCGTGATCGGTCGCGCCGGAGAAGACGGCGACGGCGTCGATGTCCTTGGCCTGCTTGATCATGATCTCGAGCGAGTCATACGCGGCGTCGCACTTGTAGTGATCGCGGAGGCGCTCGCGTCGATCGGCCCGCAGGTCGGTCACGCCAGTGACGACGCAGTCGGGGTGCTCGTGCCAGTGGAACGTCGCGCCGAAGCCGCCGCCGACGACGGCCATGCGGATCTTCTTGGTGGACCCGGCCGGGTAGGCCCGTCCCACGCGGGTCAGCACGCCGGCCGACGCCGCCAGTGCGGTCGAGCCGGACAGCTCGAGGAAGGATCGGCGCGACATCGGCCGGTCGTCTGCGTGCGATCGAGGAGGTGCCTCGCGATCTGTCATGGGTGACTCCTGTTGTATGAGCGGGCCCGTTCGGTGCGGTTGTTGCCGATGGGGCCGATCCCCGGCCGCCGGGCAGGTACGTGCGAACGTAGTCTATCGTATTGCTTGGATGGGCTGTCAAGGCCGGCGCCGCCGGCCTCGCACGGGAACAGACTGAACCGCGTGACGTTTGACTGGGCCGCGGCGTGGACGTAGAATGTGTGGTTAAGATCAATCGGATCGCTAGGGGTGGCCCGTGGGCCTGAGATTCGTCGGCCGGGGTGGTCCGGCGGCGGAACCCTTAGAACCTGATCAGTGAAGCCCGGCCAACGGCCGGGATGAGCTGCGTAGGGAAGCGACGTCACCGTGCCATCTTCGAACGATGCCTCGCGACGCCGCCTTCCGTGCAGAGAGCGGCGTTTTTCGTTGACCCATATCGACGAGCCGCCGTAGGCGTGGAGACGATCGATGACGACGCAATACGAGGCTGCGTGCCGGGGGCAGATCACGGCGGAGATGTCCCGCGTGGCCGAACGCGAGGGCCTGTCGGGCGAGCAGATCCGGGCCGAGGTGGCCGACGGGCGGCTGGTCATCCCGGCGAATCGCAACCACCTGGGGCCAAACGGGCGACTGGACCCGATCGGCATCGGCCGGGCCGTGAGCACCAAGATCAACGCCAACATCGGGGCATCGCCCGTCCGCAGTTCGGGCGCGCAGGAGATCGAGAAGCTGGAATGGGCCGTCCAGTTCGGCGCGGACACGGTCATGGACCTGTCGACCGGCGGGGACCTGAACGAGATCCGCCAGCGTCTGATCGCGCAGGCGACCGTTCCGATCGGGACGGTGCCGATCTACGAGATGATCATCGGTCGGCCGATCGAGGAGCTGACGCACGAGGACATCCTGGCCTGCATCGCCAAGCAGGCGGAGCAGGGCGTGGATTTCTTTACGATTCACGCGGGCGTGCTTCGCAGGCATCTGCCGCTGGCGGGCAAGCGGCTGGCGGGCATGGTCAGCCGGGGCGGCACGCTGCTGGCGCGGTGGATGACGTACCACGACCGCGAGAACCCCATGTACGAGCTGTTCGACGTGATCAGCGCGATCATGCGAGAGCACGACGTGGCCTATTCGCTGGGCGACGGGATGCGGCCGGGGTGTCTGGCGGACGCGTCGGACGAGGCCCAGTTCGCCGAACTGGCGACGATGGCTGAGCTGGTCGAGCGGGCGCACGATGCCGGCGTGCAGGTGATCGTCGAGGGCCCGGGCCACGTGCCGTTCGACAAGATCGAGCACAACATGAAGTTGCAGGCCGAGCTGTGCAACGACGCGCCGTTCTACGTGCTCGGCCCGATCGTAACGGACGTCGCGCCGGGCTACGACCACATCACCTCGGCGATCGGTGCGACGGCGGCGGCGTACTACGGTGCGTCGTTTCTGTGCTACGTCACGCCGAAGGAACACCTGGGCCTGCCTCGGCTCGAGGACGTTCGTGCGGGGGTGGTGGCCTACAAGATCGCCGCGCACGCAGCCGACGTCGCGCGGGGGCTGCCCGGAGCGCGTCAGTGGGACGACGAGATATCGAAGGCGCGGGCGGCGTTGGATTGGCAGCGGCATTTCGCGCTGGCGATGGACCCGGAGACGGCCCAGGGGCTGCACGACGCCGACACGCCGAAGGACGCCGATTTCTGTGCGATGTGCGGGCACGCGTGGTGTGCGGTACGGATGAGCAAGGAGATGCCGGACTGGCAATCGGGCCGGAACCAAGACAGCGTGGAGCAGGCGTTGGCCAACCTGTCACCGCCGCAACTGGAGTTCTTGCGACGACGGCGAGGGATGGCGCCTTGCCATTCAGCGATTACAGCGGATGCCCACCAGGCCCGGGAGGCACAGCAGCACATGCTGGCGGCGGGCAAGTCCGAGACGAAGTAGCGGTGAGCCAACTGTTAAGAGAGGTTCGCGATGGACTGGAAAGCCGTATTCGAACAGGCGCTGCCATACAAGAAGTTCCTGAAACAGTATGCCGATCCCCAGAAGGATCTGACGCGGTGGAAGGCGGTCTACGAGGAGGTCGTTCTGACCGAAGAACAGCAGTCGCTGCTAGGCCAGTTCGTTCGCATGATGAAGGTGTTGTGCCTCACCGGCGCGTGGTGCGGTGATTGCGTCAGTCAGTGCCCGATCTTCCAGCGGTTCAGCGAGGCAACCGACTGCAAGATCGACCTGAGGTTCATCGACCGCGACGCCCATCCCAACGTGGCCGAGGAACTCGGCATTTGCGCCGGCAAGCGCGTGCCAATCCTGGTGTTCCTGACGGAGGACTACCATGAGTGCGCGCGTTACGGCGATCGGACGCTGAGCCGGTATCGCCAGATGGCGGCCGAGCTGGGCGGGGCGGCCTGTTCGACCGGCATCACCACGGCGGGCCAACTGGCGACCGTGACGCAAGAGTGGCTGGACGAGTTTGAACGGGTTCAACACATGCTGCGAACGTCGGCCCGGCTGCGGCAGATGCATGGCGATTGATTCGAGACGAGCTGAGCAAGGAACGGCTGGAGATATGTCAAGACGCATCTACTTGGATAACGCGGCGACGAGTTTTCCCAAGCCCCCGTGCGTGTTGGCGGCGACGCAGCGGTACTGTGAGCAGATCGGGGCCAGCGCGGGGCGGGGCGCGTACGCCGAGGCTGTCGAGACCGGCGAGCTGATCCATCAGTGTCGCAGCAGTATTGCCAGGATGCTGAACGCCGAGAAGCCGGAATGCATTGTGTTCGGCCTGAACTGTAGCGACGGGCTGAACCTGGCCATTAAGGGTATGCTGAGGTCTGGGGACCATGCGATCACGACATGGATGGATCACAACTCGGTTCTGAGGCCGCTAAACGCACTGAGGAGGCAAATCGGGCTGGAGGTGACGTTCGTCGAGTGCGATCCGACCACGTCGCTGGTCGATCCCGACGACATCGCCGCGGCGATCCGGGCGAACACGCGGTTGATCGCTATCGTGCACGCCAGCAACGTCACGGGGTCGGTCCAGCCGATCGATGCGATCGGGCTGATCGCGCGCCGGCATGAGATCCCGTATCTGGTCGATGCGGCGCAGAGCTGCGGACATTTCCCGATCGACGTGCAGGCCACCCAGATCGATTTGCTGGCTGCCCCGGGCCATAAGGGGTGTCTGGGCCCGTTGGGGACGGGGTTTCTGTACGTCAGGCCCGGCGTCGAGCAGATGCTGACACCCATCAAGGAGGGCGGCACCGGGTCGATCAGCGAGCAGGCGGTCCATCCGGATTTCATGCCCGATCGGTATGAATCGGGCAGCCACAATGCCGTCGGCATCGTCGGCCTGGGCGCGGGCGTGGACTGGGTGCTCGATCATGGGGTCGAGTCGTTGCGGGCGCATGAGGTCGGTCTGAGCGAGGCGTTTCTGTCGGCGACCGACGGGGTCGACGGGTTGACGGTCTACGGCCCGCGGGACCTGGCCGATCGGGTGGGGGTGTTCAGCATCCGTGTGGCGGGCTACGAGCCGCTGGAGCTGTCGGGGGCGTTGGAGAGCGCTTTCGGCATCCTGACCCGCAGCGGGCTGCACTGTGCGCCGCTGGCCCATCAGACCATCGGGACGTATGATCTGGGTGGGACGACGCGGTTTAGTTTCGGGCCCTTCGTCGAGCCGGCCGACGTGGAATCGATCACGGGCGCGCTGGCGGAGCTGGCGTCGGCGGCGCGCCCGGTCGGACGTTAGTGGACAATCTGTCCGATACTGATGGATCTGCCATTGTTATAATGTAAGCGCCATGTCCAAGCAGGATTACTACGACGTGTTGGGGGTCAGGCGCGACGCATCCGAGTCAGCGATCAAGAGCGCCTATCGCAAGCTGGCCAAGCGCTACCATCCCGACCGCAACAAGGACGACGAGACGGCCGAGGCCAAGTTCAAGGAGACCCAGGAGGCCTACGACGTCCTGGGCGACAAGGAGAAGCGCCAGCAGTACGACCGGTTC
>CAYOGX010000440.1:0-5040 GCA_964403235.1 uncultured Planctomycetales bacterium
GCCTGGAACCGGTCGAGACTGCGGTGCGCGAAGTAGCGGATACCGCGGTAGGCGAAACGCGGAGAGTCGGCGACGTCGAGCCCGTCCATGTTGATTGCCGCCTGTTTCGGGATGACCTCGCCATCCCAGAAGTAGCGGCATGCCGCGCGCCGTTCGAAGAAACCGTAGACCGCGTAGAGCGTACCTCGACCGTTGCCGCCCGCTAGAAACAGGAACCGCCGGCCGTCCTTCTCCGCCGACCGGATCCGGTAAGCATCCGTGTCCACGCCGAGGTCCAACGGAGCGATGATTCTCTGTTCCACCGCCTCACGGCAGAAGCGGTTTACACTGTCGGCGCCGATCACCACAAGGTGTGACGCAGTCGGCTCAGAAACGATGGCGAGTCGCGAGCCGGTCACCGCCTCGTAGTACTTCTGAAACTCCGCTGCGGCCACCGCATACGCTTGCGGCGCCGAAGCGGGCTTGAGGATCTTCCACTCGGCGACCTGTGCCGCACATTGGGCGCCCCACCCGCACATGAATCCCAAAACCGCTGTACCAGCGTTTCGCATGGCTCGCTCTCCTCGAGAACCCGGGGAACACCAACAAGAGGCCGAAAGGGGGCAAGGCGATCGGGATCGACTTCTGACACCTGGCGCCCTGACCTGATTCTCCCCCACTTCCAGGCGCTTCACCAGCCCGCCTCGCGCCCCATACTTGTACCTGGCACTTGAACTCGAAGTAGGCACTCCCTATATATCCCCTGCAAGCGCGCGGACAGGTGCCTCCCGCAGTCTTCACGGAGCATATTCTGGAACCATCGAGACTTACACATGCTACGACGTTGCGCGGTCAAGCCTGGAATGATCGGTTCTGTGATACTGGCCGCCCTGGGATCGATGGACCGGGCGTTGCTGAGTGCTGAAACCAAGTCGCCGCGGATTCCTGCCGCGCCCACCGGGCGGACCGGATACCGTTCGAGACGCGTGTCCAACGCCTAAACGTCCGACAGGATCGGCGTGTCCGCCGAGCCGGTGTTCTTGAGATAGAGCGTCCACTCGACGGTGGGGAAATCGTGGTACTCGACGGCCACGCACCGGACGACCAGACCCGTCTCGTGATCGGTGTAGACGATCGTGTGTTCGGTCCGCCTCTCGTCCAGCTTCTTGTGACTCCGCTTGGCCCCCCAGCGTTGGAGCAGCTCGGCCGACGCCTTGCCGCCGTAGACAAACGAGAACGGCGGGTCGGTCGAATACCGTTTGACCTGCTGGCCCTTCAGGACGGGCAGGTCGGCCAACCAGATCGTATGACCGTCTGCCAAGACGACCCGCGCCTCGGCCCAGTCGGCCTGATCGCAAGCGATGCCGTCATCGGCGTCGTCCACCTCGAGCACGAACTCCGTTGCGCCGCCCAGATCGACCTTGACGGGCGCGCCGGGCATCCCCTCGCGCACGACGTCCGAGCGGAACGTCACCTTGTCGCCCACGCGCACCGCGAAAACGATGCTGCCCCGGGCTGAGCCATCATCATCATTAGTAACGAGTTCAGGCTCGCGCCTGCATTCATCGGGTCCTTCTCCTGCATGTTCGACTCCGGCAGCAGCCGTCGCCAAAAGGATCGCCCGGTGGGCGATGTTACAAACCCTTTACAAACCGCGGGCCGATCGTGGCGTATATTTTTACTGACACGGGCCAATTCAGCAATTGCCAGGAGATGCGCCATGTTCCACATGAAAGATCGAGGTCGGGTCGGCGGGTCGGTTCTGATCGTGATGCTGGTTGCCGGTTGGGCCGAGGCCCAACGTCTGCGTTCGTCCGCCCGGCCGCCGGCGGCGAACGTGATCGTGCCCCAGTCGCGGGCGTTCGCCTTTGGTCGAAACGGCGCCGTCAGGATCACGGACATGACGGCCGGCGTGGTCATCCTCGAGCAGATGGCGACCACCACGATGGACATCAGTCTGCACAACCCCGGCCGATCGCGCCAGCAGGCCGAGTTGGTCATGCCCGTGCCCGACGGCGCCGTCGTACGCGGCTTCACGTTCCAGGGCGCGGGCAGCGAACCGACCGCGCAGGTGCTGCCGAAGGACGAGGCCAAGAGAACCTACGACGCCATCGTCGCCAAGGTCCGCGACCCCGCCCTGCTGGAATTCACCGGGTACAACCTGATCCGGTCGAGCGTCTTCCCCGTGCCGCCGCGGGGGACGCAGAAGGTGCGGCTGACGTACGAGCACCTCCTGGGGGCCGACGGCGACCGGATCGACTACGTCCTACCGCGCAGCGAGAACCTGGCGTACAGCGTGCCGTGGACGATCTCGGTGAAGATCAAATCAAAGCGGCCGATCTCGACCGTCTACTCGCCGAGCCACGCGTTGGAGACCAAGCGTCTTGGTGCCAACGCCGTGTCGGTCCGGATCGCTCCGCACGCCAAAACCGAACCTGGTGCGTTTCAACTGTCGTACCTGCTGGAGCGGCAGGGCGTGACGGCCTCGCTGCTTGCGTATCCGGACCCGACGGTGGGCGGGGGCTATTTCCTGCTGCTGGCCGGCCTGCCCGCAAGGCCGACGGCGACCGCGCCGGTCATCAAGCGCGAGGTCACGCTGGTGCTCGACCGGTCGGGCAGCATGAACGGTGAGAAGCTCGAGCAGGTTCGCCAGGCGGCCCTGCAAGTCCTGGCCGGCCTCGATGAGGGCGAGGCCTTCAACGTCTTCGTCTACAACGAGGCCGTCGACGCCTTCGCCGGTCGACCCGTCATCAAAACCGCCGACAGCATCAAGGCGGCGCGGGCCTATCTCAAGGGCGTCAACGCACGCGGTGGGACGAACATCCACGACGCACTGCTGGAGGCGTTGCGACAAGCGCCGGTCCCGGGCACGCTGCCTATTGTCCTGTTTCTGACCGACGGCCTGCCGACGATGGGCCAGACCTCCGAGGCGGCCATCCGCAACGTCGCCATCAAGGCCAACCCCCACCATCGACGGGTCTTCACGTTCGGCGTGGGCGTGGACGTCAACACGCCGCTGCTCGAACGGATCGCCAACGAGACGCGGGCGACCGCCACGTTCGTCCTGCCCAAAGAGGACGTCGAGGTCAAGGTCGCCCAGGTCTTCAAGCGTCTGTCGGGCCCCGTGCTCGCCGACACCAACCTGCACGTGGTGAACGCCTACGGCGCGCCCGCCCTGGGCCGGACCCGCGACCTGATCCCCGCCAAGCTGCCGGACCTGTTCGAGGGCGATCAGCTCGTCCTGACCGGGCAGTACATCGGTACCGAGCCGCTGAGCTTCAAGCTGTCCGGCGACTACCTCGGCCAGCAGCGCACGTTCCGGTTCACGTTCGGGCTCGACAAGGCCACAACGCGGAACGCCTTCGTGCCCCGCCTGTGGGCCAGCCGGAAGATCGGGGTCCTGGTCGATGCGATCCGCCAACACGGCGCCGATTGGAGCGTCGACCCCCGCCGGGCAAAGGCGGGGACCGATCCAAGAACCCGGGAACTCGTGACCGAGGTGGTGAGTCTAAGCAAGCAGTTCGGCATCCTGACGGAGTACACGGCCTTTCTGGCACGCGAAGGCACGGACCTGTCGCGACGGGACGAGGTGCTCGCCGAGGCGGGCAGGAACTTCGTCCACCGCGCGATGCGAACTCGCTCGGGCCTGGGGTCCGTAAACCAGAGTACCAACAACGTGATACTGATGAACCAGGCGCAAACCAATCGGTTCAACGCTTACTGGGATCAGAACATGAACCGCGTGTCCGTCACGACCGTCCAGCAGGTGAACGACCTGGCCTTCTACCGACGGGGGAACCAATGGATCGACAGCCGCATCATCGACCGGCCGACCCAGGCCGGGCCCCGCAAGGTCGTTCGCTTCGGTTCGCAGGAATTCCGCGAGCTGGCGGCGCGGCTGGCCTCGTCGGGACGTCAGGGGTCGATCTCGCTGCGGGGCGACATCCTGATGGTGGTGGACGGCCAGACGATTCTAGTCAAGGGACCGGCCGGGCGATGAATCGCGCCGGCCACTATTGCAAGGAGACACACACAATGAACGGAACGAAGAAGCTATCGTGCTTGGGTATGATCGCCGCGGTTCTGGTTGCCGTGGGTACGGCGCGGGCGGCCAAGGATGCGAAGGAGCAGTCCACGCCGCTCGTCCAAATTGCCATCCTGCTGGACACGAGCGGGAGCATGCGCGGGCTGATCGATCAGGCGCGGGCGCAGTTGTGGAAGGTCGTCAACGAGTTCGCGACGGCCGAACAGGACGGTAAGCGGGCCGAGCTCCAGGTGGCCCTCTACCAGTACGGGTCCGGGTCGCTGCCGGCGGCCAAGGGCTACCTCCGGAGGGTCCTGCCGCTGACGACGGACCTTGACAAGGTCTCGCAGGAGCTGTTCGCATTGAAGATCGGCGGGAGTAAGGAATATTGCGGCCAGGTGATCCAGGCCGCTGCCGACCAGCTTGCCTGGAGCGGATCGAGTAGCGATCTCAAGGCCATCTTCATCGCCGGCAACGAGCCGTTCACGCAGGGGCCCGTCGACTACCGCCAGGCCTGCAAGGCCGCCATCGCCAAGGGCATCACCGTCAACACGATCCATTGCGGTCCTGGCCAACAAGGGATCGCCGGCAAGTGGCAGGACGGCGCGACGCTGGCCGACGGCAAGTCCATAAACATCGACCACAACCGCAAGGTCGCCCACATCGCCGCACCGCAGGACAAGGAGATCGCCCGGCTGGACAAGGAGCTGAACAAGACCTACGTTCCCTACGGACGCCGGGGACGTGCCGGCGCGGCGAACCAGGCTGAGCAGGACAAGAACGCGGCCCGGGTCTCCAGGTCCAGCGTCCTGCAACGTGCGGCAGCCAAGGCCTCGGCACAATACCGCAACGTCAGTTGGGACCTGGTCGACGCCGTCAGGGATGGTAAGATCAAGCTCGAGGACATCAAGACCGAGGATCTGCCCAAGGAGATCCAAGGCCAGAGCCCGGCCGAGAGAAAGGCCTACGTCGAGGCGAAGGCGAAAAGCCGCGCCGAGGTCCAGAGCAAGATCAAGGTCCTCAACGAGCAGCGGAAG
>CAYOGX010000441.1:0-5039 GCA_964403235.1 uncultured Planctomycetales bacterium
CTCGGAGATCGGTTTCGGGGGGCACGGTTGGTCTTACAAGCGGGTGCCCGACGGCAAGGGCGGCTTCCGGAGGATGACCATCGACGAGGCCGTCGAGATGATCCGCACGGGTCTGGAGATGGGGGTCAACTTCTTCGACTCCTGTACGCCGCTGGCCGAGTGCAGCATACCCGGTGAGGCGCTCAAGCGGCTCAGGAAGCGGGACCAGGTCGTCATCAGCGTGAGACCCTCGCACAAGATGAAGGGCGTGCCGAACGACAAGAAGGAGATCTACAAGTGGACGGACGAGCGCCTGAAGCTGTGGCAGACGGACCACATTGACCTGCTCATGCTCAGCAACGAGTCGAACGTCACGCCGAAATCCGGCTACTGGGACATGTCCTATTCGATCGAGGCATGCGACAAGCTGAAGAAGCAGGGCAAGATTCGATACACCGGGTTCGGCAGCCACTTCACGCCCAAGTGGTTCTTCGAGGCCTTTGAGAAGTTCGGCAAGTACTTCGACGCATGCTCGATGCCCTACAACGCTCGACATCGCGTGGCCGAGCAGGTCATGCCGGAAGGGAAGAAGGCCGGGTTGGGAGTCATCACGATCAAGCCGCTTGCACGCGGTTCGCTGCTGAGGAAGCGCGATCTGGACGGCGCGGACGCGGGCCTGGCGCGCGACATGATCGCCTTCGTGCTCGAGAACGAGCACGTGGACGTGTGCCTTTGCGGGGTGCACACCTTGGGGCAGATGCGGGAGAACTTCAGCGCCTCGTGGACGAGACTGTCGCCCGGGCGGCGCCAACGACTCGAGAAGCGCGCCGCCTTGATGCCTTGTAAGGAGCACGCCTGGCTGGAGCAGGGCTGGCGATATGTGTAGCGCGCTACCGCGTCGGTGGAAAGCCACGTTCCTCTGCACCGTGGTGCTGTCCCTCATCACCGCGTGCGCATCGCGTCACACCGCGCCGAGCAGCGCATCGATCGGATCGCGGGCGCCGGCCGGCGGACCGGCGGTGGCCGAAAGCGCCAATCCGTTCGGTGGCTGTGACATGTGCCACATCGACGTGGCCGACGAGGTCGCGGGCACACGTCATCACGCCAAGGGCGTCAACTGCGTCAAGTGCCACGGTGCCAGCCAAGGCCACGTCAGAGACGAGAACAACGAGGTCAAACCCGACCGCGTCTTCGGACGAGAGCACATCGACCCGTTCTGCGGTACTTGCCACACGTGCTCGCGACCTGAAGCAAAGAAGCGTCCGATCAGACCGAAGCCGGACCACAAGGTCTGCACCGACTGCCACGGTGTGCATAGGATCGTCCGCGGTGCGAGGGTCGGCCGCACCCCAAACACTTCATGACGAAAGGAAACCGACCATGCCCAACCGCGTACGACGACGGATCCGTTTCCAGACGACGGCGCTTGGCGCTGCGACCTTTACCATCGGATGCTGCGTCCATGCCGCGACGAGCTCAGCCGCCCCCGTCGACCGATACGGAAAGCCCCATATCGTCTACATCCTCGCCGACGATATGGGCTACGGAGATCCGGGCTGCCAGAATCCGCAGTCGAAGATCCCCACGCCCCACCTTGACGCGCTGGCGAGCCAGGGCATTCGTTTCACCGACGCCCATTCCCCCGCGGCCGTGTGCACGCCCACGCGCTACGGCATCCTGACGGGGCGCTATTGCTGGCGGACGCGCCTGACCAAATCAGTCCTCTGGCCCTGGGACCCGCCCTTGATCGAGGCGGATCGTCTGACGGTTCCGAAGCTGCTCAAGAAGCACGGCTACCGGACCGCCTGCATCGGCAAGTGGCATCTGGGTTGGGATTGGCCGACCACGGACGGGAAGCGCCCCGTTTCCAACAGCCGCGGCGAAAACGTCGATTTCACCAGGCCCATCGGCGGCGGCCCGACGACGCGCGGCTTTGACTACTACTTCGGCACGGCCGTGCCCAATTTCCCGCCGTACTGCTTCATCAAGAACAATCGCACCGTGGGCCTCCCGACCGAGACGAAGCCCAAGACGATGTTCGGGCATCCCGGTCCGATGCTGCCCGGATGGAAGCTGGTGGACATCTTGCCGACGCTGACGCAACAGGCCGTTGACTACATCCGCGATGCGGCCAAACAGCCCCGCAGGCCGTTCTTTCTCTACTTCCCACTAACCGCGCCGCACACCCCCATCGTGCCGGCGGCGCAATTTCAAGGAAAGAGCGATGCCGGTCTGTACGGCGACTTCGTCCACCAGGTGGATTGGACCGTGGGCCAGGTTATCAACGCGCTCGAGGAGACGGGCCTGGCACGGAACACGCTCGTGATCTTCACGAGCGACAACGGCTCGCCCGCGCGAAACGGCAAGAACGCCAGCGGCCCGGCGGGCTCGGTCATCAAGGAGTTCGGGCACAACCCCAACCGGCCCCTGCGCGGCATGAAGGCCGACATCTGGGAAGGCGGACACCGTGTGCCCTTCATCGCCCGTTGGCCGGAGCGGATTAAGACCGGCGCGACCAACGACGAGCTGATCTGCCAGACCGATTTGCTCGCTACCTGCGCGGCCATCCTTGGCGAGGCCCTGCCGGAAAATGCGGGTGAGGACAGCTACAACATCCTACCCGCCCTGCTGAGCGCGCGGCGCGACAAACCGATCCGCGAGGCCGTGGTGCACCATTCCGGCCAGGGCCGCTTCGCCATCCGTCAGGGCAGGTGGAAACTGATCACCAGCCTGGGCTCGGGCGGGTGGAGCCGGCCCCGTTCGGCCAAGCCCGAACCCGGCGGACCCCGAGGGCAGCTCTACGACATGGCGAAGGACCTCTCCGAGAGACACAACCTCTGGCTGGAAAGCCCCGATGTCGTCGAGCGGCTGACGAAGCTGCTCGAGAGGTACAAGTCCGAGGGGCGGTCCGCACCACGACGTAGATGACCCGTCGACCTTGTGCTGGGCGCACCCCCCGTATCCTTCGCAGGGCATTGCCGTCCTACATGCCTGGATAGAGTGTTTCGTTGTACAGGGTTGGCAGCTCCAGCGGCCGGGCGTTCGCATAGATGCACGCACCGCGCGCGCCGAACAGGATGACCTCTTGGCGTCCGTCGCCCCACACGTCGGCCACCAGGCCGTAGTAACCCGTGTCGAAGCGCTCCTCACCGGGCAAGGGCGAGTACCGCATCGGCAGCGTGTCGACGATGTCTCCCTCGCCGTTGTAGATCGCCGCGGGGCGCGGGGTGATTTGTTCTCCGTAGGAACGGCCATACACCATGATGCACTGCGGTCGCCCGCCCCCGAACCAGTTGATGGGCACCGTCGCGATCGCCCATGCCCCCTTGGGCTGTTTCCGCCGCCAGATCTCCTTGCCGTTGAGGTCGTACAGATACAGGATCGCCCAGGCGTTCTGATCTCGCCGATGGCTTGGGTCCGGCGTTCGATCGACCACGGCG
Source organism: uncultured Planctomycetales bacterium (assembly GCA_964403235.1). GTDB lineage: Bacteria > Planctomycetota > Phycisphaerae > UBA1845 > JAFGLZ01 > JAFGLZ01. The sequence continues at coordinate 3,420 of CAYOGX010000441.1, forward strand.
AACTGGAGGGCCGAGTCGGCTCGAAATCGGCCCGCGACCACGTGCTGGGCCTCACCGAGCGGGTGATGCCAGATCCTCTCGCCCTGAGCCGTCAGACAGTGGATGCCGTGGTTGCCGAACAGGAGTCGCCACTGGCCGTCGGGTGCGCGAACGATATAGGCGGCGTCCTGGTGCGCGCCCTTGGGGTCCTTGCTGAACAACACCTTGCCGTTGTCGTCGATGAGGGCGAAGCCGACGAAGACCTCGTCCTTGCCGTCGTCGTCTACGTCGGCGATGGCGGGGAAGTGTCCGGTCGAGCCGGCCCAATGCCACAGGACCTTGCCCTCGTGTGAGACGCCCCACAGGTTCTGGTAGCGATCCTTGACGACCAGATCGTCCCGGCGGCCACGACCTGTCAGGTCCGCGAAGAGGAAACTGTCATCGGCCGGCGCCGGCACGTCGACCGCGCCCTCTTGTTTACCGGTGCGCCCGTCCAAGACGATCATCTTCGCGTTGCCCTTCTGTTCCGGGGCCCGACCGATGTAGAGGACCTCGTTGGCACCATCGCGATCCCAGTCGTAGATCTGCACTGGCAGATCGCTGGACGCCGCGCCATTGTCTCTTGATGGCCTTCCGGTTTGCCACAGGACCTTGCCTGAGAGCGTCGTGGCGGTCAAGCACGTGATCTGGCGCGTGCTTCGAACGTTCTGGATGAACAGCAGATCCGGCCCGCCATCGCCATCGAGGTCGCCGATACGGACCGTCTGGGCGCCGAAGTCCTTCACGTCGATCTGGCTGACCAGGTGAACGGTCTTCGGTTTTCCGCCTTCGGTGATTGGTGTCTGACCGGCTCCTGCTGCGATCGTCGTCATCACGGTCAATGTGGTGTAGGCCAGCATGTTCTCAGCTCCCCATGCACAAGTCGATTCCCTCGGTGTGTGAGTGGGTCATTGTAGCTGTGGGTGTTTCCGCTGGCCATCGTCGGGGCAACGCGGCGAGGCAGAGGGCGCATCCAAGAAATCGTCGCGTTTGTGTGGCATGGTCAAGGGACGACCCGCACGGGTCGGACCTTGGCTATGTTGGCAAGGTTGCGGTCGGCCTCACGGCCAAGCTCAGCCTCGTTCCTCAGCTTCGCTTGACCGTGCCGCCCCTTGCCGCTGAAATCAAGATGCGCCCCGAGGTAGAGGCGCGGCGACCGGTGCGGGGGGCTCAGTATTCCCGACGCTGTCGGGCGGTGGGGATGTCGAGCTGGGAGCGGTACTTGGCGATGGTCCGGCGGGAGATGGCCACGCCCTCTTCCTGGAGCATCTTGGCGATGACGTCGTCGCTGAGCGGGTCGGACTTATCCTCGTTGTCGATGATGTCCTTGACGCGGGCCTTGACGCTGTCCCAACTGGTGGATTCGCCGTCGGCGGTCTCCGTGCCGCCCGTGAAGAACATCCGGACCGGATAGATGCCGCGTGGGGTCTGCATGTACTTGTCGGCTACGGTTCGGCTGATGGTCGACGGGTCGCAGCCCAACTCGCGGGCCAGGTCGTTCATCCGCAGGACCTTCAGCGCGCCCGGCCCCTCGTCGAGGAAATCCTTCTGTCGGTCGACGACGATCTTGGCGACCTCCAGCAGGCGGTCCTGACGGTACTG
>CAYOGX010000442.1:0-5029 GCA_964403235.1 uncultured Planctomycetales bacterium
GGGGGACACGAATTCCTTGCCGATTCGCGTCCCCCACTTCGAAGAAGTGGGCCCCACGGCTAAAGACATGGGCCACCCATCCATCAGATGACGGGTAATGCAACGCTAGTGAACGTAGCCCAGGTCACGCAGTCGTCGGCGTGCCTCTTCGTCGAATCGTTTGCCGGCCTGTTGCTGTTTGGGCCCTTGGTAGGCGTTGGCGGTAGCCAGCCAGTGTTGCAGCCGGCTGGCCAGTTGCTCTGCGATCGGTCGATGTGCCTCGATCAGGTTGTCCCCCTCGCCCGGATCGTTGATGACGTGGTACAGCTCGGCCCGACCGTCGGCGGCCACGATGTACTTCCACGGCCCCTGGCGGACGGCCCGGAGCACCCCCAGGTGCGGCGTGCGATCGAATTGGCAGTTGATGCGTTGGGCCGTCGCCAGCGGCGGATCGGCCGGTGACATCCGTTCGACCACGACCACACGACCGGTCAGCGCTGGTTCAGGACCGCTGGCGGACGCAAGATCCGTCGTCGCGAGCGGGGTCAACAGCGAACGCCCGAACGTCGACGGCGTCGGCACGGGTCGGGCGTACACGGCGTCCATCACCGTCGGCAGCAGATCGACCGATTGCACCAGGTCGCTGGTTCGCCCGGGCGCCAGACGTCTGGGGTATCGCATGATCAACGGCACGTGGGCCAGCGTATCGTAGACACACCACTGATGATCCATCAGGTGGTGGTCGCCCAGGTTCTCGCCGTGGTCCGCCGTAATGATGAGCAAGGTGTCGTCGAGCGACGTGTGCGCGGCCAGCATCTCGATGAGCCGGGCCACGTAGTCGTCCAGCATCCGCGCCTCGGCGTCGTAGGTCCTGTTGAGCAGCGCCAGCTCGGAAGCGGTATGGCAGTCGCGCTTCAATAACGAGAACGGGATCGCGCTATCCCAGTCATGCCGATAGGACAAATCGATGTCACCGGCCTTGATGAAGACCCGTCGGTGCGGCAGGTGGGGCCGGTAGGGATAGTGCGCCTCCATGAGGTTGACGAACAGGAAGAAGGGCGCGCTTCGATCCCGGCGATCAAGCCAGCGAGCGACAAGCTGGCCGGTGAACTTCCCACCTGCGTCCTCGTTCGTCAGGGCCCCCAGGGATTGACCCACACGCCCGGCCGGTTGGAGCACCCGACCGACGAATGCCGACACGCTGTTGCCCCGTGGCCCGTGCAGTTCGAAGGGATGAACGACCTGGTCGAACCCTTGAGACAGGTTGCAGACGTCCGAGATATACAGGTTATTGCTGAAGGCGACCGTTTGATATCCCGCCTGGTCGAGAAGCTCGGCCATGGTGACGAACGCGTCATCAAGCCATCGGTGATGGCGACCCGTGCCATGCTCGCTGGGAAACAGTCCCGTGAAGATCGAGGCATGCGAGGGGAGGGTCCAGACCGCGGTCGACATGCAATTTTCCCAGACGTGCGCGTCTTGGGCAAAGGCGTTCAACCTCGGCGTCGTCGGGCGTTCGTAGCCGTAGCAGCCGAGCCGGTCCGCCCGTTGCGTATCGAGCACGACGAGGACGACGTTCGGCCTGCCGTCTCCGCGCCGCGGTGCGACGGTGGCCGACGGGATCCAATCGGTGGGGTGGGCCAGGAGCTTCGGGCGCTCAACCCACTGGACGACCGAACAGAGGACCAGCATGGCCGCGGCCGGCCAGAAACCGATCCGCCCGACCGCGCTCGACCACCGGCCCACCCGCGTCCTGCTCAAGCCGTACGCCACGGCATAGGTCATGCCGAGGACGATGAGCCACAGGACAACCATGACGGCGGTCCAGACGCGTTGGATTCCCACCGCCATCGCCAGACCGACGGTGGCCAGGGTGGTCCAAGACATGAGCACGCTGATTCCGGCCACCAGGATGGCGACCGACATCGGCCCCGCCGCCACGAACCGTCGGACCCGACGACTCACCAGCATCGCTGCGGCACAGGCGGCGCCCGCGATCGCACCGTGCGCCGTCCAGAGGATACCGTGTGCCAGGCCCGAGTAGCTCAGCACATCGGTCCACTGACGCAGTCCCATCAACGAGCGGTACTGCCACCCCGTGGCGGCCGCCAAGAGCCAACCACACGCCAGCCCACCGACTAGCCCGACCCGAGTCGACCTTGTCAGAACGGACCCGAGGGCGGCCCGCCAGCTCGGCCAGGCGGCGCGGGCTACGGCTGCCAAGGGGTCACGATCTTCGGTTGCGATGACAATGCTGGACACAGGGGTAGACACCTTCTGACAGACCGACACCCATGGGGACCCCGGCTGCACGTAACCTATATCGGACGCAGGTCGCAGGAGCTTGGCCTCCCAGCGCGAAATCCGCACGAGCGCGTCCGGATCGGCCACGACGGGCCGCCCCCCACAGAAGGCCAATCATGCCAGAGGGTTATGCGCGGACTCCCGCAGGGCCCCGTGTGGCTCGATGCCGATCGTGGTGCGAGGCTTCCGTTATCGGACCGGCTGGACGTGCGGACGACGGGCCCGACCCGCATCGCTGCCTTGACGATGGGGTCGGCACCGCGCCGGACGGCGAGCGACGCTGGGGGATGGCTGGGGTATCGCGCCTACGGCTCGAGCGACAGGCGGAATCCCTCACCGGTGACGATGGCCGGCTCGACGACGGGCACGTCGCCCGATTCGGGAAGGACGACTCGCATGGGCGAGGCGTCGAGGACGTCTTTCTGGATGTCCACGCCGGGCATGACGTTGATGAGCGCCATGCCGCGCGACGTCAGATGAAACGTGCCGACGTTGGTCACGTAGAAGACCTTCTTGCCGGCCTCAAGGGCCTTTTGACCGCTGAAAGTGATCTCGTCGACCTTGTCGACGAACTTGGGCTTTCCCTTCGGATCGATCTTGATCCGGCCGCCGATCAGTCCGGCCTTGGCCCCAGCCACCCAGCTGCTGACGAAGATGACCATCCTGGCAGCCGTGGTCAGGTCGATGAAGCCGCCTGGGCCGACGTAGTTGATCGCGCCCTCGCCGCGCTTCGAGACGTTGACGTTGCCGGCGCTGTCGGCCTGGAGCACGCCGAGGATGGCCACGTCGAGCCGTTCGTAGCACAGACGGAAGATTTCGGCCGACGACAGGATCCGTTCCGGGCACACGGCCGTCCCGAAAAACACGCCCGGCGCGGGCAGGCCCCCGAGAACGCCGCTCTCGGTCAGTAGCGTGATCTTCTCGAGCAGCCCCGCCTCGACGATGACACGGCACACCTCCTCGGGCAAGCCAACGCCGATGTTGACGTAGCACCCACTCCTCGCATGCTGTGCGAAGACGCTCGCCGCCAACCGCGCCAGGGCGAACTCACCCGGCGTGCGGCGCGGCGTGATCCCCAGCACGTAGTTGGTGAATCGCACGCGAGCGATGGCCTCGTCGACGGGCAGGTCGCTGTCGGTCGTGAACATCGGCCAGTACCGATGATGGGGCGTGCCGCCGACCTGCTCCGTGCGCCGCCAGACGACGATGGCATCGACGTCGTGGGCCGGCAGGAAGACGTCGTCGTAGCCCTTGTCCACGACCAGCCCGACGGTGACGACGACCTTCCCCCCGTTGCGTCGGGCGGCCCGTGTGATCTCGCGACTTTCGGCGATCATCGCGCAGTTCTTGACGTAGATGTTGCCCTCGCGGTCGGCGGCGGGGGCGTTAAACAGCGCGACGTTGACCTTGGGGATCTCGTAGCGCAACCGGTCGCCGTCCACGGTCACGAATTGCTCCGCGCTGTTGGCCACTGCCGAGCCGCGCCCGACGCGTGGATCGACGAACGTGCCGACGCCCGTCGTGTGAGTCAGCGACGATTCGCCGCGTCCCTGACCTTCGATCAGGAACGCGAGCATGCCCTGGGGCAGCGTCTGCACCTCCAGCTGCCCTTCGTCGGCGAGTTTCAAGAGGGACTTGAACGTCTCCAGATGGCCACTGATGAACCGCCGGGTCAGACCGGCTTGGCCCAGTTCCTCCACCGTCCCCGGGACCAGACCCCGCCCGCCGATGCCGCCGATGGGCAGGACCGTCAGGTCGCGCGGATGCCCCGTCTCTTTGAACAGGTCGCGGAGGGCATAGTACAGGATCGTCGCACGCTGGTTGCCGCCCAGCCCGGACAAGGCCACCACGTCGCCGTCCTCAATACATGCCCTGACCGCGTCGCGCGGGCCCATGAACTTCGGATTGCCGGGCACGGTGTAGGCGTAACGCGTGTTCTGCCGGTACCACCCCGCCCGCCATCGGGCCAGATGAATCAGTAGCCGCATTTTGGTGATGACGTTCATGCGCGATTAGCTTTTACCGGATGGACGCAGGGTAAGACAAGGGGCGAGACGGGCGGATCTTTCCCGGGGCGCTTGGGCCGCCGTGCGGCAGGATCTCCGGATGGCGTTCGATCATGCCAGGCTCACCCTACCGGCTCCCGACGTGTCTACAACCTACGCCCGAGGGTTCGATATCCCCTGTCGGTGTACCCCATCTTCTGTAGGACCTGATTGATCTTGGCGTTTTCAGGCGAGACGATCGCGCAGGCGCCGGTGGCGCCTTTGGCTTTCAGGCGCCGCTCCATCTGTTCGACGAGCTGCGTGCCGATCCCTTGGCCTTGGTACGCTTCGGTCACGGCGATTCGATACAGCCAACCCCACCACCCATCGAAGCCGCCGACGATCGTGCCGACGATGCGGCCGTCCGCCTCAGCCACGTAGACCGTGTCGGGTTCGGACTCAATCTTCGGTTCCAGGTTCGCTTCGTAAGGCTGCTCTGACCAGAACTCTCGCCACAGTGCGAGAATGCCCGGCACGTCGGCTGCGGTCGCGTTTCGATAGGTGACGTCGGGCATTCGTATCGACCTGCCTCGTACGTGGACGTAACGAACCGTGGCCCCGGATGTCGCCAGAAGGCACACGTCACTTCTCCGATGGTCCCTCCCTAACGGTCGGGCCTCTGATGGGTCACGCCCCAGACCCTAAACCCCGACCCCTGAACCCCGAACCCTAGCTGTCAAGCGCCAGCCACTCGATCCCCT
>CAYOGX010000443.1:0-4959 GCA_964403235.1 uncultured Planctomycetales bacterium
CCTATGATCCAACCGATCGCTCTGCTGGTGGACGAGGACGCTAACGATGGCAGCGCATCGATCCTTTCCGTATCGGTCGCTCGACGAGCTCAAGTCCGATATAGACCGTCTGGGCCTGACGCTGCCCCTCGTCGATGACGTGGGCGTTCTGAGCGAGCCGGTGGCCTTCGGTCCGCGCCAGGTGCCGAACCGGCTGGCCGTTCATCCCATGGAAGGCTGTGATGGGCTGGCCGACGGGGCGCCCAGCGAGTTAGTCTTCCGCCGCTACCGGCGGTTCGCGGCCGGTGGGGCGGGGTTGATCTGGTTCGAGGCCTGCGCCATCGTCCCTGAGGGCCGGGCCAACCCCCGGCAACTGTGGATACACCAAGACACCGTCGACGCCTTCGCCCGACTGGTCGACCAGACCCGCCAGGCCGCCGCCGACGCGATGGGACACAATCCCGTCCTGGTCCTTCAACTCACCCAGTCCGGCCGATACAGCAAGCCGGAGGGCAAGCCCGCGCCCATCATCGCCCAACACAGCGGCGTGCTCGACCCGCGAGGACACCTGCCGGCCGACTACGCCGTGATCACCGACGACGCGCTCGACGCGCTTCAGGATCGGTTCGTCGAGGCCGCCAGGCTGGCCGCACGGGCCAACTTCGACGCCGTCGACATCAAGGCCTGCCACGGGTACCTGATGAACGAGCTGCTGGCCTCACACACCCGCGCCGACAGCCGATACGGCGGCAGCTTCGAGAACCGCACCCGTCTGCTCTGCGAATCCGCGCGGCGGATTCGCGGCGAGGTCCCCGGCCTGGCCGTCACCAGCCGGCTGAACCTCTACGACGCCGTCCGATACCCGTTCGGCTGGGGCGTCGACCGGCAGGACCATCGCAAGCCCGACCTGACCGAGCCGATCAAGCTGATCGGCCAACTGATGCAGATCGGCTACGGCGGGTTGAACACGACGATCGGGAACCCGTACTACAACCCGCACTACGGCCGGCCGTTCGACGAGCCCGTCGTCGGCGGTTACGTGGCCGACGAGCATCCCTTGGAGGGCGTAGCCCGCATGGTCAACCTGGCGGCGCAGGTCCAGCAGGCCTATCCCGACCTGGCCGTCGTTGGCACGGGCTATTCGTGGCTGCGGCAATTCATGCCCCATGTCGCGGCGGGAGCCGTCAAGCAGGGCTGGGTCACCCTCGTCGGCCTGGGGCGCGGCGCGATCGCCTACCCCGATTTCGCCCGTGACCTGCTCGAGTCGGGCCGGATGATGCCGACCAAGACCTGCATTGCCTGTTCGTCCTGCACGCAGATCATGCGCGACGGGGGGCAGGCCGGCTGCGTCGTCCGCGACCACGAGGTCTACGGCCCGATCTACCAGCAGGGCCGGCGGAGCGATCCGGTCGAGGTCCGCCGCATGGCCAAGCAATGCCGGTCGTGCGTCAGCCCCACGTGTGTGACGGGGTGTCCGGCCGGGGTGGACATCCCGGGCTTCATCGGCGCCGTCGCGGACGGCGACGATCGCGAGGCCTACCGCATCCTGCGGCGTGCGAACCTGCTGCCCGAGATGTGCGCCTACGTCTGTCCGATCGAGGTTCAATGCGAGGGCCACTGTGTCGAGCAATGGATCGGCCAGGGCGCGACGCCGATCCGCGACATCCAACGATACGTCGCGCATCGGGCGCGCGAGGAGGGCTGGACGGCCCTGGAGGTGGCCGCCGAGCCGACCGGTCGGCGGGTGGCGGTGATCGGCGCCGGTCCAGCCGGGCTGGCCTGTGCCGCCAAGCTGCTCGAACACGGTGAACGCGTCACCATCTTCGAGAAAGGCCCGCGACCCGGCGGCAAGGCCGGCCAGGTCATCCCGCTCGGCCGGTTATCGTCTGATCTGGTGGCCGAAGAGATCGAGGGTATCTTCAAGTCCGCGCCCCCCGACCGCATCGAGTGGCGGTTCGACACGCCGCTGACGCCGGACAACAACCTGGACCACGTTTTGGACGAGGGCGAGTTCGACGCCGTCTGTCTGGCGTTCGGCCTGGGTCGCTCGCCGGGCCTGACCGACGACCCGCCGCCCGAAGGGGTGTTCGACGCGGTCGATTTCCTCGCCACGCTCAACGCCGACCCGACCCAGCGGATCGCCGGGCGCGTGGCCGTCATCGGCGGCGGCAACACCGCGATGGACGCCACCGCGGTGGCCCTCGAACGCGGCGCCGACGACGTCTACCTGCTCTACCGCCGCGGCTTCGCCCAGATGCCCGCCTGGCCCAGCGAGCGCGACCGGTGCGTCAAGGCCGGCGTCCACTTCCTGATCCTGACCCAGCCGCTCAGCTACGAGACCGACGCCCAAGGCCGACTCCGCGCCGTCCGCGTCGTCCGAACCCAGTTGGGCGAACCGGACGACTCCGGACGCCGTCGCCCCGAACCGCTACCAGGCACGGAACACGCCATCGAGGTCAAGTGGTGCATCGAGGCGATCGGCGAGCGGGTCCCCGCCGAGATCCGCGAGTTGCTCCCAGGCGTCCAGACGACCAGCGCCGGGTACCTGGCCGTCAACGTAGGGCCGAACGCCCGGCCCTGGATGACCAGTCGAGCGGGCGTCTTCGCCGCCGGCGACCTCGTCAACGGCGGCACCACGGTCGTCCAAGCCGCCGCCGAAGGCTACGCCGCCGCCAACGCCATCATCGACCACCTCGCAGCCCGCGCGCCGACGCCAAGCTGAGCTACGCAAACGCGCAGGACACCCCAGCACACGGGGACTGGGGGCAGATCCCTTTACGTTCTTGCCGATCTCGCTCTTCTGCCCTTGGGCTTCGTGATCTTTGCGCCGGTCGTCCTGCTTTTCCTGCTCGGCCTCTTCTTGGTGCGCGTTGCCTTGCCGGTCGGCAGGGCGGTGCCGAGGACTTGTTCGATGTTCTTGGCGAAGACGAGCTCTAGCTGGTCGCGGACGTCCTCGGGGACGTCCTCCAACTGCGGGCGGTTGCGGTCGGGCAGGATCACCGTCTTGATGCCGGCGCGGTGGGCGGCGAGGACCTTCTCCTTGATGCCGCCGACGGGCAGGACCAGGCCTCGGAGCGTGATCTCGCCGGTCATGGCGACGTCGGCGCGGACGGGTTTGTCGACGCACAGGCTGACCAGACTGGTCAGCATGGCCACACCGGCCGACGGGCCGTCCTTCGGGATCGCACCGGCGGGAACGTGGATGTGCAGGTCGGAGTGCCGCAGGTCTTCGGCGCTGATCTTCAAGTCCTTGGACCGGCTGCGAACGATGCTGTACGCGGCCTGAGCGGATTCCTTCATCACGTCGCCGATATGGCCGGTCAGCGTCAGGTGGCCGCGCCCCGGCATGCCGGTGGCCTCGACGAAGATCACCTCACCGCCGGTGGGCGTGAAGGCCAAGCCCGTGACCACGCCCGGCGTGCTGGTCCGCTGGGCCATCTCGGGCTCGAACTTCGGCCAGCCGAGGTAGTCCTTCAGCTTGGCGGGGGTGAGGGTGGTCTTGCGTCGCCGTCCGCGGGTGACCTTGACGGCCACGCCGCGACAGATCGAGCCGATCTCGCGTTCGAGGTTCCGCACGCCGGCCTCGCGGGTGTAGTTCTGGGCGATCTCGGCGAGGACCTTTTCGGTAATTCGCAGCTCCTTGTTGGTCAGCCCGTTCTCGGCCAACTGCCGGGGGATCAGGTATCGCCTGGCGATCAGGACCTTCTCGCGGAGCGTGTAACCGGGGAGCTCGATCGTCTCCATCCGATCGCGGAGCGCCGGCGGGATCGGGTCCATGTAGTTGGCCGTCGCGATGAACATCACGCGCGACAGGTCGAAGGGCACGTCGAGGTAGTGGTCGGTAAACGTGTCGTTCTGGGCCGGGTCGAGCACCTCGAGCAGCGCCGACGACGGATCGCCGCGGAAGTCCGCGCCCACCTTGTCCACCTCGTCGAGCATGAAGATCGGGTTGTTGCTGCCGGACTTGCGGAGTTCCTGCATGATCCTGCCGGGTAGGGCACCGATGTAGGTGCGGCGGTGGCCTCGGATGTCGGCCTCGTCGCGGATGCCGCCCAGGCTGATGCGGATGAAGTTTCGGCCTAGCGCGCGGGCGATGCTCTTGCCCAACGAGGTCTTGCCGACGCCGGGCGGCCCGGCGAAGCACAGGATCGGCCCCCGGCCCTCGGGGTTGAGCTTGCGAACGGCCAGGTACTCGAGGATCCGCTTCTTGACCTTGTCTAGGTCGTAATGGTCTTCGTCGAGGATCTTCGCCGCCCGATTGATATCGAGCTTGTCCTTGGTACCGACCGACCAGGGCATGTCACACAACCACTCGATGTAGTCGCGTGCGACCGAGTACTCGGGGCTGGCCTGGGGGATCCGCTGCATCCGCTCGAGCTCTCGGTGGGCCTCCTTGGCCACCTGCTCGGGCATCTTGGCCGCCTTGATTCGTTCGCCGAGCTCGTCGTGCTCGGCCGTCCGCTCATCGACCTCGCCCAGCTCCTTCTGGATGGCCTTGAGCTGCTCCCTGAGGTAGTACTCCTTCTGCGACTGATCGATCTCGCTCTTGACCTGCTTCTGGATCTTCTGGGCGAGCTCGAGGACCTCGAGCTGGCTGGTCAGCGCGGCACTGATTTTTCGGAACCGCTGGAGCACGTCGAAGGTCTCGAGCAGCTCCTGTTTGTAGACCAGCCCGATGGCCAGATTCTGGCTGAGGAAATCCGCCAGCGCGCCGGGCCGGTCGATGGCGCTCAGGACCGACACCGCCTCCTCCGGGACGTTCGGGCTAAGCTGCATGAAGCGAACGGCCATCTCACGGACCGTGTGCACGAGGGCGTCCAGCTCGGTGGAGGGCTCGACCTCGTCATGCCGTGTATGGATCTTACCGATCAGGTAGGGGTCCGTCTGGATGAGGGTCTCCACACCGAATCGGACGACGCCGTGGATAATGACGCTCAGGTTGCCGTTGGCCATCGGCGCCATTCTCAGGATCATCACAGC
>CAYOGX010000444.1:0-4958 GCA_964403235.1 uncultured Planctomycetales bacterium
CGGACGAAGGCCCGACCCGCTTCGACGCGATAGACGGCGTCACGCCGCGCGAAATCGCCCGCCGTCCGCGTGACGTTCGCGCCGCGGATGGCGCGTTGGACCTCCAGCGGCGAGATGAGATAGGCCTGCATCCGATCAGCGTCGAGATAGACGTTGACCGTCCGTGGCTCGCCGCCGATGACGTACGCTCGCGACAGGCCATCGACGGCCGCCAGCCGCTCCGATACCTCCTCCGCGACGCGACGGAGCCCGTAGGCGTCGCCGTGCCGGCCCGTCAGTGTCAGCGTGACGATCGGCACGTCGTCGATCTCTACCGGCTTGATCACCCACCCGGTTACGCCCGGCGGCACGAGGTCGAGATGCTCGTCGATCCGCTTGTACAGCTTGACCAGGCTACGTTCGCGGTCCTCGCCGACGTAATAGCGAACCGTGATGATCGCCTGGTCCGCGCGGGACATCGAGTACACGTACTCCACGCCGTCGATCTGATACAGCAGCTTTTCGAGCGGCGTGGCCACGAGCCGTTCGACCTGTTCGGCCGAGTGTCCGGGGAAGTTCACGTAGATGTCGGCCAGCGGCACGACGATCTGCGGGTCTTCCTCGCGCGGTGTGACCATCAGCGCAGTGATGCCCACCGCGGCCGACAGAATGATGAGAATCAGCGACAGGTTCGAATGGAGAAACGCGCGGACGATCGCGTTGGTGAATCCATGATGCGGTTCCGCGGCGTCGCCTTCGCGGCTCGTGGTGGGACCGTTGCCGATCGCCATCGTCAGGTCCCCTTGCCGGCCGGCTGCGTTGTGATAACCAGGGCCACCGTCTCGCCCTCGGTCAGACCGGAGAGGACCTCGACGTCTTGCCCGAACGACCGGCCTGGTTGGATCGACCGTCGGTGGAGTACGTCACCGTCGGCCACGTCGACGAGGGTCAACTGGCCCACGTGGCGGACAGCCGACTTGGGGAGGACCAGCACCTCCTCCTCGTCAAGCGGGATCAGCAACCGGCCGAACATCCCCGGATAGATCCCCGGCGGGCAGGGCCCGGTGACCTTGACGGCGAACGTACGGCTGGCGGACTCCGCCTCGGGGACGATCTCGCTGATCTTGCCCTGGCACGCCTTGCTCAGCGATTCGATTCGGACGCCGATCATCTGGCCCACCTTCAGCCGTTGCGTCAGCGACTCACGCACGCTCGCCACCAGTTGCATCCGCGTGTGGTCATAGAGGGTCACGAGCACCTGGCCCGGCACAACGGTGTCGCCCATCTGGACCTGCTTGTCCACGACCTTGCCGGTCATGGGGCTGGTGATGGTGGCGTAGCCCAGGACGGTCTTGGCCTCACGGGCCACCTGCTCTGCTTGTTCGAGTTGGGCCTCGGCGGTCTTCGTCGCCGTGACGGCTCGGTCGTGCTCGATCTTGGCGGCGGCGTTCTTGGCGAACAGATCCTGAATCCGGGTCAGCTCGATTTTGGCCTGGTCGCGCTCGGCCCGGGCGGCGATGGCGGCGGCCTCCGCCTGTTGCAGGCGGGCCTTGAGATCCGCATCGTCCAGCCGCACCAGCACCTGGTCCTTCTTGACCTCCTGGCCGGCCTGGACGTTCACCTCGACGACGTTCGCGCTGATCTTCGACGCCACCGCCGACTTCTGAACCGCCCGAATCGTCCCCACGGCCGTCTCGGTGGCCGGCACGCGGATCTTCCGGACGGGCACGAGCTGCGCATCGCCCACCGGCCGCGCTGCTGGCGCGGCAGTCTTCGGCTCGGCCGTGTCGATCTTGGGATGAAACGTCCCCATCAGCCACATCATGAGCAACACGACGACCACTAAGAACCCGACGGCAACGGCAACGCCCTTGACGACGGGCAAGACGCGTGCGGATCTGGTAGCCTGGCCCATGGCCGATCCTCCTGATGACGAGACCTGCCTGCTGGTATGTCTGATGAATACCCGCTCGACCGGAGCGACGCAACTGGGTATATAGCTCGACAGAAGTGTCCTCAGTCAGACCGGTCCCTGCGACCGCACGTTGTCGCACAAGCATCGTCTTTGTCGTTACAAGGAGAACGATTGTGATCTTCAGGCTGGCGGTCCTGTCGGCATTTGCCCTATCTGCGTCGGACCAGACGCGACCCTCCGCGTCGAGCCAAGATCTGCCGAGCGTCAAGCAGGCGGTGGCCGCGTTCGAGACGGCCGACAAGGCCTGCAACGACGGGAAGGGGCGTTCTGAAACCCCCGATTCCGGATCGCTGGGCTGGGGCGAATCGTCCTGGCTGCGAGACTACTGGGAGATGTACGAGCTGACCGGGCAGACCCGTTGGTGGGACCAGATCATCGCGCACTTTGACCGGATGATCGCCAACATGACCGACCACGACGGCGACGGGTTCAAGTCGTGGCAGACCCAGACGTACAGCACCGCCCTGATCCGGGCCGAGCCCATGCATAACCGCGGCACCGCGACCATCCAGGCCAAGCTCGGCAAGATCCTCAACGGCAAGCACGCCGCGCAGGTGACGGGCCACCGGTACCTGATCGAGCTCATCGACGTCAAGACCTACGCCGTCCGCGACGCGACGGCGGCCAAGGTGCTCGTCCCGCGGGCGTCGTACGAAAGCGGCAAGCCGATCACCATCGCGCCGCACGTGGTCGTGGTCGTCACCGGCCAGCCCGCCCAGGGGGATACGTTTTGCATCTGGACCACCGCGCCTCGGGCCATCGAATACGTCGTCCACCAGGGCATGGTGCTGACGCCCGTCGCGCGGTTCATCGAGTCGGCGCTGAAACGGCCCGAGGGCGACCGCTACCACACCAAGGCCAAGGAATTCCTGGCCGTCATCAAAAAGCACTTCCTGCACGGCAACGAGAAGTGCTGGATCGACACGGGCGACGGCGCGGGCGCCTACCGGTTCACGACCGAGCCGACGGAACGCTATCCAAATCGCATCCTGCCGCACAATCAGTATCTGGCCTTGGCGCGGACGTGGCTGATCCTGGCCGATGCGACGGGCGACGAGCTGATACGCCGACGGGCAGTGGCCATGGCCAAGAACTTCAAACGGGCACTGCGGCTCGTCGACGGGGCCTACGAGTGGCACTACTGGGACTGGATCGAGAACGGCAAGCCCGGGCACAGCGGCATAGAAGACACGTCGCACGGTCGTATCGACGTGGGCTTCGTGGTTGAGGCCACGAGGCGAAACGTGGTCTTCACCGACCAAGACGCCCACCGGCTGGCCAAGACACTCCTGGCGCGGATGTGGAACGGCTCGACCACGCAGCCGGCGTTCGGCGGGCGCGTGAACACCAAAGAAGGGAAGGCCATGCCGCTGGTCGACTGGATCGACCTGGGCCAGTGGGACCCGATGGTGTTCCAACTGTTGGCCACCAACGTGGTTCGCGCCAGCGACACCCGCCGCGCCAGAGCGCTGCCCACCGTCCTGGTCGCGCGGAAGCAGATGCTAGCCGTAAAGCCGTAGGCCTGGCTATGCCGGTGGGCTTGATGCGTGGGATGCCCACCCGCCGCACGCGGCGGGGCTGAGCGTGACATGTTGAGGACGCATCAAGGGCGCCCCAATCGCCAGCATCCGCACCGTATGGAGCGCCCCAGTGATCCACACCGCATCGGTTCGTATTCTGGCACTGGTAGGGATTGGCAGCATCTGTTGCGTGATGGCGACCGGATGCATGCCCTCGGGGGACGGGCCGCTGTCTGATGCGGCGGTGGGCGGGCAATACATCACGTGGATTGAGCGGATCGTCGACGACAGCCACGCCGGTCGCTTCGTCGGGGCGGACGGCTTCGCCATGGCTGACCTCGATGGCGACGGGCTCGAGGATATCGCATCGGTTCACGAAGACACGTCGTGCGTGCGGCTTCACTTCGCATTTCCGTCGGCCGGTGCGTTCGAGAGTGTGACGCTGGCGTGTGGGCCCGACTACACCAGCCAGGTGGAGGACGTCGCCTTGGGCGACCTCGACGGCGATGGCACGACGGATGCGGTGACGGCAAACGAGGCGGGGTACCTGGCCGTGTTCGGCAACCCCGGCGAGGACTGCCGCCAAGGCCCCGCGTGGCGGAGGTCGCGGATTACGGCCTCAGAGGGGACCGGCTCGTGGATCAGAGTTGACCTCGCCGACGTGGACGGCGACGGCCGGCTCGACGTCCTGGGCGCCAACAAAGGCGGGACCGATTTCTGCTGGTTCCGATCACAGGCCGATCCCTTCGACGGCGAACGATGGGAACGATTCGTCATCGGTACCACAACCGGCGAACCGATCAACGTTCGCGCCCACGACGTGGACGGCGACGGCGACCCGGACGTGTTGGCCGGCAGCAGAAAGGACGAGACCTGGGTCAGTTGGTTCGAGAACCCCCGCGACGCGTCTTCACCCAATGGGCCGATGGTGAACTGGACCAGACATCCGGTGACCCACATCAGCGACGGCTTCAACATCGTGCTGGCCGACCTATCGGGCGACGGACGACAGGACGTCTGCCTAGCGTTGGCTGGTGGTCGGGTGGGGTGGGCGGAGGGGCCGCCGCCTGCCGAGATCCACCGGGCGGAGGGGTGGGACGTCCACGCCATTGGCTGCATCGCGCCCGACGCACCCACGGGGCTCGGCGTGGCGGACATCAACGGGGACGGTCGAGTGGACGTGATCGTGGGGGGATACAGCGACGGGCCCCGCGAGTTCGACGGCCCGTGCGTCAACATCGCCGCCGACGCGCTGGGCAGGCTCGCGTGGTTTGAACAGGGGTCTGACCCGCGTGCGGTGTGGGTGCGGCATGACCTCTCCCGGCGGATCAGGGGCATGTTTGACCATTTCGAGGCCCGTGACCTGAACGGGGACGGCCGTGTTGACTGGCTATACACCCGCGGCAACTCGGGGACGCTTGATGGGGTGTTCTGGCTCGAGCAGCGCCGATCTGCGGATCCGGCATCGGCCTTGGTTCGGGCCC
>CAYOGX010000445.1:0-4956 GCA_964403235.1 uncultured Planctomycetales bacterium
GCCCGCCTTTCCTTCGCGTACGTACTTACGTAAAGGGAACGAACGCCGACCTCGCGGGAAAGCGCTTCGGCGTGTTGGAGCAACGCCGTTCCGTATCCCTTGCCCCGGTATTCCGGGTGGAAGCCGAAGTCCAGGATCTCACATTTGCCCCATCCCCGGGCCAGGCCATTGGGCCCTTCGTCGAACTTGAGCGCAATGAAGCCGGCCGGCGTGCCATCGTCCAGGAAGTATGCGAGGAACCGAACGCCCAGCATGATGCGTTGGGCGATCAGCTTCTTGAGCCAGGCGGCGTGTTTGGGGTCGCCGCAGTCGATGTGCCTGCCGCACTCCAACTCGCCCATCAACTCGAAGAAGTGCTCGACGACGTCCTGTTCCGAGATCTCTCTTATCATTGCTGCCGGCCCTTCTCTCTAAAGCCTCCGAGAGACGTCACAGCGTTCTCCGATCTAGCAGGTTGCGCATCGTCCGCCACCAGACGTCTTCGCGCTGGTCGTCGGTCAGGTCGGCCGCCAGGATCTTACCCACACCCTCCTCGTAGCTCATGTCCGTGCCGAAGACGAGGCGTTCGTGGCCGAGCGTCCGGATGCAGCGGTTGACGGCTCCCTCGTCAACGACCGAGCCGCTCGTGTCGAGCCAGACGTTGGGCACGTCGCGGATGGCCTTGAGCGACCACTCCCAATCCCCGCCGCCGAGAAGATGCCCCTCGATCAGGATGGCCTCGGGATACCGCCGGGCCAGGTCGGCGAAGTGCTGGCCGTTGCTGATCCGCGGTTGGGCCTGTCGGTCCGACTCGCGGCACGGCTTGCCCGCGTGGCCGAGGATCGGCACCTGCCACTCGATCGTCAGCTCGACGACGGGGAACAGCACCGGCTCGTTGTAGAAGTATTGATTGTAGAGCTTCACGCCGATCATCCCGCCGTCGCGGATGCAGCGGTCCATCTCATCGAGCGACTCGCGCTGGTAGCCCGGGTTGAGGTAGCACCACCCGGCGATCCGGTCGGGAAACGCCCGCATGGCCGCCAGGACCTGATCGTTGGCGGCCCGAACGGTGTCCATGTCGGGGTTCCCTCGCGTGATGTCGGCGTGGCCGGCCGTCCCGAACGCGCAACAGAACAGGTCAATACCCAACGTGTCCCCCGCGCGGATGATGGCCTCGTTGTCGTCGCGAACGTGATTGTGGCAATCGATCTTCACCACGCGGTCTCCGGCGGTCCCTTGGACGGGGTGGCACGGTCAAGCGCTAGCTTGGCCGCGTGACTTGCTGATTCTGCTTGCCAGCCCAGGGACGGTTGTTGAATCCGACCACGGCCAAGCACCGGCTCGTCCCTAGCCGCCGCTTGACCGTGCCACCCAGCCGCTTGACCGTGCCACCTACTCGCGTCGCCCAGGCGGGCTACGGTAGCTTCCACGGCTTGCGGTATTCATAGCACAGCAGCTTGTTGGCCTCGTCGTCGTTCGTGAAGCGCTCAGCCTTGGCGTCCCAGCCGAGCGCCCGGCGGCGTTTCAGCGCGATGTTGCCGAGCAGCGTCGCGGACGTGCTGCGATGGCCGACCTCGACCGGGGCGTTGCACGGCTTGCGGTCCTTGACGCACTCGACGAAGTTGCGGACGTGGTCGAGCGTCGAGGCCATGCCCTTCTCCTCGACCTTCTTCACGTCGGACGGCTCGAGCGCACCGTACTGTTGGCGCGAGCCCTCCCGATCGCGCGGGTCCTTGAACGGGATCTCGCGGTGCCGGATCCGTTGCGGATCGATGTTGTACCTGCTGGCGCTGTAGTACAGCGACGCGGTACTGCCGCGGAACTCGACGTCGGTCCCGCGGGGGTTGCCGGGGGCGCTGTTGGCGTTGTACTGCGAGAACGACACGATCACGCCGTCGTACTGCCAGACGACCTCGAGCGTGTCGGGGATCTCCCGGTTGTCGTCCACGGCGAACCTGCCGCCCATCGCCATGACCGACTTCGGCGCGTCCTGGCCCAGCGCCCATTGGATGATGTCCAGGTGGTGCGTGCCGAAGTTGGTCAACTGCCCGCCGGAGTAGTCGAAGAACCAGCGGAATCGGTACAGGCAGCGGTTCCGGTTGTAGGGTACCTTGGGGGCCGGCCCCAGCCACAGGTCCCAATCGAGCCCGGGCGGCGGATCGCGGTCCGGCGGCTTGCCCATGCCCATCGGCGTTTCGTTCTGGAGGTGGTAGGCCTTGGCCACGGTGACCTGTCCGATCCCGCCGGTCCGTACCACCTCGCACGCCTTGCGTGCCAGCACCGACGACCGCCGGTGCGTGCCGACCTGCGTGATGCGTTGGGTCCGGCGGGCGGCCTCGACCATCTTGCGGCCCTCGACCACGGTCAGCGACAGCGGTTTCTCGACGTAGACGTCCTTGCCCGCGTTGCACGCGTCGATGAATTGCAGGGCGTGCCAGTGGTCGGGCGTGCCGATGACGACCGCGTCGACGTCCTTGCTGTCCAGCAGCTTTCGATAGTCCTTGCAGGTGGCCACCTCTCCGCCGAGGTCTTCCTTGGCTGCCTCGACGTAGGGCTCGTACACGTCGCACACGGCAGTGATCTTGGCTTCGGGGATCGCCTTTAGGGCGGTCTGCAACTCCCGCCCGCGGTTGCCCACGCCGATCATGCCGACCTGGAGGCGTTCATTGGCGCCCAAGATGCTCGCCGAGGCCTTCGTGGCCACGGCCGTGCCGGCCGCAACGGCCGACATCGTGAACTCGCGTCGCGACCATTGCTGACGCATGTCATTCCTCCTTCGCAGGGCCCGCCGCGCGGACCGTTTCTTGCTGGCTTCTGGTCTTGTTGTCTCCCGGAACCGGCGGGAACCCATAGATCCGTCGCACCTCCGCCTGCATTTGGCGAAGCGTTTGGCCAATCCGCGCGGTCAACACCTCTTTGGGCATTTGCGCGGCCTCTTCCGGCCCGATCGGCGGTGCGTACCGCACGATGACCCTCGCGGGGCGAGGCAACAGCGCCTGTCGCGGCCAGACGTTGTAGGCGCCCTCGATCATCGTCGGCACCACCGTCGCCTTGGCCTGCTTGGCGATGGCGGCAGCGCCCGGTTGCAGCTCGCCGATGCGCCCGTCCGTCGTCCGCGTGCCCTCAGGAAACACCAGCACCATCTGCCCCTTCTTCAACCGGCGCAGCGTTTCCTTGACCGCGCGCATGTCGGCCGTGCCGCGACGCACCGGGAATGCGTTCATCGCCGAAATCAACCAGGCAAACGCACGGTGGTAAAACAGCGACTCGCGGGCCATGAAGTTGCACTCGCGGTCAAACACCAGCGACGCCAAAATCGGGTCGATGAAGCTCTGATGGTTCGAGACCAGCAGGACCCCGCCTTTGCGCGGCACGTTCTTGACGCCCAGCACGCGCCCGCGAAACGCCAGCAGGTAGACGGTTCGCGCGAACGCCCGTGCGAGCCGCCACCGCAGCCGCAGGTGGTCGTCCTCGAGCGCGGGCGGCATCGGCGGCCGGGGGCCCTTCTCGGGGTCGGGCGCAGTCGCGTTCCGCCCTGACATCACCCCTCCTGCGGACCCGTGCCGCCGATGCGGCGGACGGCTTCAACCATCCTGTCAACGACCTCGTCGATCGTCATGTCACTCGTGTCGATCCGGATCGCGCCGCCCGGGGCGTCCAACGGCGCCCACCGCGGCGAATCCTTGTCGTCCCGCTCGATCAGGTTGGTCAGCACCTGCTCGCGGGTCACGTCCTGGCCGTCCCGACGCATCTCGTCGTGCCGCCGCCGCGCGCGGGTCTCGACGTCCGCGTCGACGAGGAACTTCACGTCGGCGTCCGGGAACACGACGCTGCCCTGGTCGCGGCCCTCGGTGACCAGCGACCCGAGCCGCCGGCCGATCTGCCGCTGCTGGCGTACCAGCACCGTGCGAACGCCCGGCACCCGCGCGACCCGCCCGGTCGACGCGTTGACCTCCATCGTGCGGATCGCCTCGGTCACGTCCTCGCCGTCTAACCGCACGCGAACGCCGTCCCTGTCGCATTCCATTTGCAGCTCGGCCTCCTCGGCCAGTTGCGTCAACCACTCCTGGTCGTCCCAGGGGGCACGTGCGCGGATCGCCCGCAGCGCGATCGCGCGGTACATCGCGCCCGTGTCGAGGTAGGCGATGTCCAGCACCGCCGCCAGCCGTCGCGCCACGGTGCTCTTGCCCGCCCCTGCCGGCCCGTCAATCGTCACGATCATCCCAGCGCCACTCCAGGGTCGCACATTATAGACGGGGGCGTGCCGCCTCAACAGGTGCCCAAGAGGTCAGCCGATCTGATCGGCGTGCTCGACGACGTGGCGGATGCGGTCGAGAATCTGCTGGGCCGCACCGGGCACCGGATCGCTCAACATCGGCAGGAAGACCAGGTTGGCCTCCATCTTCTCGGTGACGGGGAAATCGCCCTCCTTGTAGCCCTTGTACTCACCGCACAACGGCCCGCGGTTGTGGCCGAACAGGTCGAACCCCTCGGCGAAGAACGGCAGCCGATGCAGCAAGCCGTACCCGCCCCCCGTTTTGACGCCGGCCGCGCGAAGGGCCTCGGTGAAACGCTCGCACGGCACGCCGCCCAGCTCGTCCGGGCAGTAGTGCGTGGGGAATCCGTAGAACCCGCCGCGTTGCGCCCCCTCGTTCGTCGGCACGGGACGCAGGCCGGGGACGTCCGCCAGGCCCGCCTCGACCTCCTCGACGTAGCCCGTGCGGCGCTTGTTGAGCTCGTCGAGCTTGGCCAACTGCACCTTGGCCATGCCGATCCCCAGCGGATGGGCGCGGAACTTCATGCCCGTGCCCAGCGGCTGATGCCGGCGGTACTTCGGCGTCTGTAGGTCCAACCCGGCGACGCGGTTGACCTGGCCGATCATGGCCATCCGGTCGAACACCTCCGGATCGTTCGTGGCCACCACGCCGCCCTCCCCCGCGCTAACGGGCTTGGACCCTTGCAGGCTCCAGGCAGACG
>CAYOGX010000446.1:0-4954 GCA_964403235.1 uncultured Planctomycetales bacterium
CGAAGTCCTGCCACTCGCCGTCGGTGATCAGGTAGCCGTTGCCGGCGACCCGGAGCACACCGTCGCGAACCCACCACTGAGCCTTCTTGAGGATCGTCCAGCCTCTCAGATCATTCCCGTTCTTGAGCTCGACCCATTCGTCCTTGGAGTCGATCCCCTTGATGACGTCCAACGGACGAACCCACTTCTCCTTCGACGGCAGTTCCTTGATACGGATGTTGCGGATCGCGCACTCCTTGCCCGTGGCCGCAAAGCCGACGTGCCCCTGTCGCAGACGATAGCGGAGCTTCTCGTTCCGTTCGCAGTCGATCTCCTGGACGACCTGGCCGTCGACGGTGACGCGCAACGTCGGATAGTCCATCAGGACCGCCATGGCGTGCCAGGTATCGTGCTTCTCGGCCACAACCTTCTTCTCGCGGGCGACCCCCAGGATCGTGCCGGTGTGCTGGTTCTTGGCCGCGCGGACGGTCTCCGACGTGATGACGATCTGGATGCCGACCTTCGACCGCCGACCGTGCAGGGGGGCGTGAATGACCAGGTCGCACTTGCCCCGGAAAGGCACCTTGTAGTCGAAGCGAAGGAGGAAGTTCTCGTAGGTCCGCTCGCTCCGGAGCCACGTCGGGTAGTTCCCGAGACGCGTGGCCCGCAGCTCGCCGCCCGCCACGAAGAACGCCTTGGCATCCTCGCCTTCCAGACGCCAGCCCGTCAGGTCCTTGCCGTTGAAGAGCGATACGAAACCCTCGTCCTTCTCGGCCCGGGTGAGTTCCGCAGCGGATCCACCAAGGCCGAGTCCGGCCAAGAGGCACAGAAAGGATAACGTCATCAAACCGACCTCCATCGCTAAAGCGTCACCATCACGTCAGCCAACCGCTAGATGATAGCGGACCGGGCAGGTCGGCAGGAAGACGCCGCGCGGATGAGGCGCATGGGCGGTATCCCGATTACCGGCAGGGCGTCTCGAAACCGGGCTCAGTAGCCCATCGCGGCGCCGTCCTTGCGCGGGTCGGAGCCGCCGAAGTAACGGAGCGGGTGGTCTTCCCGCCAGATGGCCTGATAGCCGCCATGGGCGCCGGTTTGGTCGCTGACCCGGTGGCCCATCTCGCCCAAACGACGTTTGACCTTCTCGTCGATGCCGCGCTCGAAGACCAGGATGCCGCCGCCCCTCATCTTGCTGCCGGTGGGTGAAGAGCTCCCATTGTGGCGGACGCGCGGCTGATCGCCCGCCTGCTGCGGGGACATCCCGAAGTCGATCATGTTCATGACCACCTGTGCGTGTCCCTGGGGCTGGAAGTCGCCGCCCATAACGCCGAACGACATGACCGGTCGGCCGGCCTTGGTCATAAAGGCCGGAATGATCGTGTGGAACGGACGCTTGTGCGGTTCGAGTTTGTTGCGGTGCTTGGGGTCCAGGGCGAACGACTGGCCTCGGTTCTGGATGGGAAAGCCCACGCCGTCCGGACAGAGGGTCGAGCCGAAGCCGCTGTACAGGCTCTGGATCAGGGAGATCATGTTGCCTTCCCCGTCGGCCGCGGTCAGGTAGATGGTGTCGGTGTCGAGCTCGGGATCGCCGCACGTGACCTTGTCGCTCGCCTTCTTGGGGTCGATCTGGGCCGCACGCTTCTTGGCGTAGTCCTTGGAGATCAGCCACTTGACCGGGACGTCGGCGAAGTCGGGATCGGCGTAGTAGACGGCGCGGTCCTCGAAGGCAAGCTTCTTGGCCTCGACGAAGAGGTGAAGGTGCTCGGCGGAGTTGGGGTCGAGGTCGCTTACGTCGAAGTGCTCGAGGATGTTGAGGATTTGCAGGGCGGCGATGCCCTGGCCGTTCGGCGGGATCTCCCAAACGTCCCAACCGCGGTAGCTACTGCTGACGGGCTCGACCCAGTTGGCGGTATGGTCTTTGAGGTCTTTCAGGGCCATGCGCCCGCCGAGCGCTTTGGACTTGGCCACGATCCGCCTTGCGATCTGGCCCTCGTAAAAGGCGGCGGGACCGTCCTTGGCGATGGCCTCGTATGCCCCGGCCAGCAGGGGATTCCTGAAGATGTCGCCGTAGCGAGGGACCTTGCCCTCCGGATGGTAAACCTTGGCCATGTGTGGGGCCTGGCTGTCCGCCCACGCAAAGTGGGTGGAGATGAGGGGAGACAGGGGAAAGCCCTCCCTGGCGTAGTGGATTGCGGCCTCGAGGCACTTGGCCAGACCGACCTTGCCGAAGCGTTCGCTGAGCATGCCCCAGCCACTGACGCATCCGGGGACGCTCCAGCACAAGGGGCTCTGCCGGGGGATCGCCTTGAGTCCCATCTCGAGCGCGTCTTTGAGCGACCAGCCGTAGGGGGACCGGCCGCTGGCGTTGAGCCCGTACAGCTTCTTGTCCTTCTGATGCCACAGGATGGCGAACAGATCGCCGCCGATGCCGTTGCTGGCGGGCTCGGTGACCCCGAGCACGGCGTTGGTGCAGATGGCGGCGTCGACGCAGTTGCCGCCGGCCTTGAGGACGTCGATGCCCGCCATCGTGGCCAGGGGTTGGCTGGCGCAGACGATGCCGTTTTGGCAGACCACGGTGGAGCGGTCGCTGTTGCGGTTTCGCAGACGCTTCAAATCGAGGAACGGCCGGGCCGGGCCGGTTGGCGCCTCGTTGGCGAGCACGGCGCCCGCATCCACTATCGCGGCGGTCGAGGTGGCGGCGGTGACTTGGAGGAACTGCCTGCGATTCATGGTCGCGCTCCTTCTGTTGCCTGCGATCGGCTCTCGTCGCGCACCCGGTCAACCCTCTAACAGGCGGACACGACCATCGCCGCGGTGCGTATCCGACCAGACCCGCCTGACCTCGCGCTCTGGCCGCGCCGTTGCTCGACAACTATCCCAATGTCGGAATTCAACGTGACTTGTGAAAGGGTGAGAGAGGGGATTCGAACCCCCGACCCCCTGGACCACAACCAGGTGCTCTAACCAACTGAGCTACTCCCACCAGCTTGTGCGACCGACACTGCCACGATACCCGATCCACCGGCCGCGTTCAACCGCCGAACAGGTCCGAGCACTCACCTGGCTGCCGAAACCGGTCTTAGCGGGCATCTCGTGTGCCGTTGGCCGAGCGCGGCGAATCCATGTCCCCCCTCAACCGATCTTGTCCGACAGCCATTGGATGTTGCGGGCGAGCTCGTCGCAGGTGTCCATGGCCTCTTTGTCCTTGGCGACGTCGCCCTCCTTGAGCCCGTGCCCGACGTTCCAATAGATACTGCCCGGGACGACCATGCCGTTGATCAGGAACCACATGTTCAACTCGGCGAACGTCAGCAGCTCGCCGGCACGTCTGGCGGGCGTGACGGCCGCACCGATCTTGCGGTTCAAGAACAGGTCGTTGACGCGGTTCACGAACCCCACGCGATCCATGAAGGCCTTGATCTGGCCCGTGACCGACCCGAAGTAGACCGGGGAGCCCAGCAGGATGACATCGGCCGCGATCACCCGATCGATCACCTGGTTGCAGTCGTCCTCTGGGTAGCCGTAACAGTGCCGGTCCTTCTTCTTCATGCACGTCATGCAGGCGGTGCAAGGCCCGAAGTCCAGGCCGTGCAGGTACACCTTGTCGACGTCGGCCCCGGCCTCGGCCAGCGGCTTGCACACCCGCTCGAGCATGTGCGCGGTGTTGCCTTCCCGCCGAGGGCTCCCGTTGACGCTGAGCACTCTCATGTCTGTCCTCCGTTGTCATTCGCGGCTAGGGCGGCCGGGCCACGCGGGGTTACCACCGTGGCACGGTCAGCCTGGCCGTGATCTGTCACGCGACAATGGACTGAGATACGTCTTGCGTGCGTTCGATCCGTTGGGTCGAGCGTCGATGGGGCGCCGCGCACGTCGGTCAAATCGGACCGCGTGCCTGCAGGCTTGACCTTCCCACACGGCTGCATGGATGGACCAGCGCGGGACGACCTACGCCAGGTTCATCGTCATGAGGAACTCGGCGTTGGTCTTGCACTTCTCCAGCCGACCGCGAAGCAGCTCGACCGCCTCGACCGCGTTCATGTCGCTGACCACGCGACGCAGCTTGAAGACCAGCTCCAGCTCCTTCGGGTCCAGCAGCAGCTCCTCCTTACGGGAGCCCGAGGCGGCGATGTCGATCGCGGGCCAGACCCGACGATCCACCAGGCGGCGGTCCAGGTGCAACTCGCTGTTGCCCGTGCCCTTGAACTCCTCGAAGATGACCTCGTCCATCTTGCTGCCGGTGTCGACCAGCGCGGTCCCGACGATGGTCAGGCTGCCGCCCTCCTCGATGTTCCGGGCGCCGCCGAAGAAGCGCTTGGGTTTCTCGAGCGCGTTGGCGTCCACGCCGCCGGTCAGGATCTTGCCGGAGTGGGGCACCTCGGTGTTGTAGGCCCGCGCGAGCCGGGTGATCGAGTCGAGGAAGATGACCACGTCGTGGCCGTACTCGACGAGGCGCCGGGCCTTTTCCTGGACCATCTCGGCGACCTGGACGGACCGACTGGTGGGCTCGTCGAACGTCGAGCTGATGACCTCGGCCTGGGTCACCCGCGCCATCTCGGTGACCTCTTCGGGCCGTTCTTGGATCAGCAAGACGATCACGTAGTAGTCGGGGTAGTTCTTGGAGACGGCGTTGGCCATCTTCTGCAGCAGGATCGTCTTGCCGGTTCGCGGCGGCGCGACGATGAGCATGCGCTGCCCTCGGCCGATGGGCGTCACCAGATCGACGATCCGCATGTTGACCTCGTCCTGAGCGGTTTCCAAGACGAGCCGGCCATCGCCCGGCGTGTACCCGAGGATCTGCTTGGGCCCCGGGTGCACGGGGGTCAGGTCCTCGAAGACGGTCTTCTCGTTGACCACCTCGGGGTCCTGGAAGTTGATGGCCTCGACGCGGAGCAGGGCGAAGTAGCGCTCGGACTCCTTGGGCGGCCGGATCTGGCCAGCCACGACGTGGCCCGTCCGCAGCCCGAACCGCCGGATC
>CAYOGX010000447.1:0-4952 GCA_964403235.1 uncultured Planctomycetales bacterium
CGAGTGCTCCGGGTTCGAGAGGGACAGCTTCCCCACCTGGAGCGTGATCAGGCTGGCGTTTCCCGCCCGCGGCGACCTGCCGCCGGTCAAGTGGACGTGGTACGACGGCGGCAGCGACAAGCCGCCCAAGGTGATCAAGAAGTTGACGTCGCTCCTGCACGGCGAGAAGCTGTCGGGCAGCGGCTCGCTCCTGATCGGCGAGAAGGGTAGCATGTACTCGCCGCACGACTATGGCGCCGATTGGTCGCTGCTTCCCAAGAAGGACTTCGAGGGCTGGCAGGCACCGCCTCGGCGGCTCCCGCGTTCTCCCGGCCACCACCGGGAGTGGCTCCGGGCGTGCAAGGATCCCAAGAAGCCCGCGATGTCCAACTTCGCCTATGCCGGCTCACTGACCGAGACGCTCCTGCTGGGCAACATCGCCATGTACGTCGGCAAGAAGATCGAGTGGGACGGCAAGAACTGCCGGGTGACCAACTCCCCCGAGGCGAACGCGCTGGTCCGCCGCGAATACCGCAAGGGCTGGGAGCTGTAAATCACCGTGCGTCAAGGCGCGCCAGCGATCAGAGCCCCAAGCGCCAGCGCGGGGCAAGCGGGGCAAGAACCACCCGTCGCTCGCGCTGCGGGTTCGGATGGCGGGCGCGCGATCGCGCACGGGCATCTAGAAGGTGGGCAACGTCGGCGCGTCATGTCTGTACGTCGCCCGATGGCAGACAGCCGCAGTGGCCGCGGGGGTGACCTTGATGGCGGCCGTGCTCTTCAAGATCACCTACAGGAGGGTCGTGCCGTCCCATGACCCTCAAGAACCGTTGGACACGAGCACGCCACCTGGCGGCTTTCCAGTGGTGTCGTCCGAGCCGTAGGGCCGGCCATGCCCGGCGGGGTCCGTGGTATAATAGGAACAAAGGGTCGGCGTTCGCCGACGATTGGGCAAGCTGCCGTGTCGTCACGGTTGGAGGTGCTGCGATGGCGCTACTGCCGTTTGGAAAAGACATGCCGATGTCACTGACCGAGTTTCAGAACGAGATGAACCGCCTGTTCGAGCGACTGTGGCACAGCGGGATCACGACGCGCCCGCTCGACGGGCAGGACTGGGCTCCATCGATGGACGTCCTGGAGGAGGAGGACCGCTACGTGATCCGGGCCGAGGTGCCGGGGATGGAGGCCAAGGACATCGAGGTCTCCGTCGCCGACGACACGGTCACGGTCAAGGGCCACAAGGCCAGCGAGCGACGCGAAGGCGACGAGCGTCACTACCTGCGGACCGAGCGGCAGTTCGGCGCGTTCCTGCGGGCGGTTTCACTGCCCGTGGGCGTCGATCCCTCGGCCGTCACGGCCACGTGTAAGAAAGGGGTTCTGGAGATCGCGGTGGCCAAGAAGGAGGAGAGCCGCTCCAAGGCCATCCGCGTTGACGTCAATGACTGACGGAGTCGCCCTGCGTGCGTCCGATAACGTCCTTTGCCCTCGGACGTCTGAGGCCCGCATCCTGTCGGTTTTCCAGTGCTTCGGTTCGACGACTCTTCATCCCCAACGGGCCAAGGGCCGACAACAGTATGGGTTGTCTGGCCGATGGTGCTGAACTCGTGCGCGCGGGGATCGTACCAGTCGTGGAGGGCAACGGGTCCTCCTGGGACTGACGGGTCTTGCATTTCGTCCAGCGTGTCCATCGGCCAGTGGGCTCGGCTGGATCCAAGGACGACAACGTTTCAGGGGAGCATCAATGAAGGCCAAAGCGACGAACATCCAGTGGCATGAGGGCCACGTCAACCGGGACGACCGGGAGAAGATGCTGCAACATCGGGGGGCCACCCTCTGGTTCACCGGCTTGAGCGCCAGCGGCAAGAGCACACTGGCCTTCACGGTCGAACACACACTGATGGAACGAGGACATCTCGCCTACGTTCTGGACGGGGACAACGTGCGGCACGGGCTGAACAAGAACCTCGGCTTCAGCGCCGAAGACCGCGAGGAGAACATCCGCAGGATCGGCGAGGTGGCCAAGCTCTTTGCCGATGCCGGTGTGGTCGTCATGACCAGCTTCATCAGCCCCTACCGGCGCGACCGCGACATGGCCCGAAAGCTGCACGAAGACGCCAACCTACACTTCATCGAGGTCTACATGGATACCCCCTTGGCGGTCTGCGAGGAGCGTGATCCCAAGGGCCTGTACGAGAAGGCCCGGGCCGGCGAGATCAGACAGTTCACCGGCATCGACGACCCCTACGAGCCGCCCCTCAACCCAGAGCTGGTCATCGATACGTCCAACCTGTCACCTTCCCAGGCGGCCGCGCTGGTCCTAGAGCTGCTCGAACAACGCGGCATCGTCTCGTTGAATCAGACGACCAACGGGAGTTGCGGGGCCGCCGCGAAGCCGAGCACCGCCGATGCCGCCGAAAGCTGATCCAGCCCACCCTACGGGTGACACACGGGTTGTGTCGCTATGACCGTCGTTGGCAGATCGTTTCCGCGATCACGGTCAGGCTCCGCAGCACGACGTGCTGGGGGATGTCTTCGGTGACGCCGATGAGGAACCGGTTCATGCCGGCGGCCTGATCGAGGATCTCCCGGGTGACCTCGCGGATCCGCTCAGGCGCGCCCAGGTGAACCGACGAGGGGAAGTTGATCCACAGCGTCTTGTCGGGCCAGGCGGCGCGGGCTTGGGCGACTGACATGTCGCAGTCGGGTGGCGGGGTGAAGGCCTCGATCAGATCGATCTTGCTGCGCGCCACCGCCGGGGCGAACGCCTGGTTGTCCGCGTCCAGATGCACGCCGATGATCTTGCCCTTGGCGTGCAGGACGTCGGCGGCCTCGTCGTAGCATGGCACGATGTACCTGGCGAATCGCTGGGCGCCCATGATCTCCGGATGAACGTTGCCCCCATACAGGACCACCTCGCTGGGCGAGTCCGCCATGATCTCGTAAGCGCGCCGCCGTTGTTCGACCAGCACCTCGTACAGGCCGAAGAACGCGTCCGGCCGATCGACCATGTCCATGCTGAACCGCTCCAGCCCCATGTAGGTGACGAGCATCTCCATCAGCGGCGAGTAGCCGATGGCCGTCATCACGTAGCCGTCCTCGCCGATCTCGTCGACGAGGCGGCGGAACTCGTCGTAGGCGGGCTCAAGGACGGTGTGTTTCACGCAGTACTCGACGACGCGGTAGTCCTCGGGGCGCTTGATGGCGTGCTCGAGTCTGACCGATGAGCCGTAGCCCCCACCGGCGCTTCGCTTGGCCGTCACCTCGCCGACGGGCGTCCGCACACGCTCGTATGTGACGGACCGGCCGTCCTCGACGGTCGTCCGTGTCTCGACGTCGACGTTGGGCATGTGCGAGGTCATCACGCCGGCGCGGACGCACAGGCCCAGGCCCAGCTCGCGAAGACGCCGCTCCTGCTCGCCACTCGGCAGCATGTCGTGGTAGATGGTGAACGGCACCTGGTCGACTGGTTGGTCGTGTAGGGCGGCCCTGACGCGTTGGCGGGGGGTCATGGTTCGGTTCTCCCAGTGGCACGCTATGGTACGCATTCGGGCAGGCGGTACAATCACCACATGGCCAAGAAGGGGCGGGTTTTCGACGGGGTGTTGAACCTCAATAAGCCGACCGGCATCACGTCGGCCCGAGCGTTGGACCAGGTCCGACGTATCGCCGGCGTCCGCAAGTCAGGCCACAGTGGGACGCTCGACCCGATGGCCAGCGGCGTGCTGGTCATCTGCATGGGCCGGGCCACCAAGCTCGTCGAGAAGATCATGGACCAGCCCAAAATCTACGCCGCCACCGCGCGGCTTGACGTCACCAGCCGGACGTTCGACGCTGACGCCGAGCTCGAGCCGGTGCCCGATGCGGCGCCGCCTGACGACGCGGCGTTGCTGGCGGCCGCGGCCGGGTTCGAGGGGCGCATCGAGCAGACGCCACCTGCGTTCAGCGCAGTCAAGGTGAAGGGCCAGCCCGCCTACAAGCTGGCCCGACGCAACAAGCCCGTCGAGCTGAAAGCCCGACGGGTGTGCATCTATTGGTTGCACGTCTCGCGGTACGCCTGGCCGGAGATCGACTTCGAGCTGTGCTCCGGCCGGGGGACGTATGTCCGCTCGCTGATCCGCGATCTGGGCCAGCGCCTCGGAACCGGCGGCTGCCTGACCCGCCTGGAGCGTCGTGCCGTCGGGCCGTATCACCTGGATGCCGCTGTCACGCCCGACGAGTTGGGCAAGCTGTCCCTCCAGGCCGTCGCCATCGACTTCGACGCCGCCAGCGAGACCCTCAATCATCCCCCGGTTATCCCGTCACGCCCGCGAGGCTAGTGGGGTCTTCGGTTCGTCAGTGTTGCGCGGACGGGCTGCCAGTGGTACACGGCATTGACGTTTATGTCCGGACCCCTTGACGATGACCGGGCGGGTCGTGTACTGAGCGATTTACATATGGCCTTCGATCCGGCGCACCTAACCCTTGCGGTCGCTGCGACGGCAGGGCATGGGCGATCGGACGGCTGACCGTGGCGATGTCGGCCGCGGTCACGAGGGTTCGGGTGGAAACGCCCGGGCCTCCCGTGCTTGGAAAGGAGAGCCATGTCCTCCGATCGCCCCACCCGTTTCGGATTTACCCTGATCGAGTTGCTTGTGACGTTGGCGATCATCGGTTTGCTGGCGTCGATCCTGCTGCCCAGTCTGTCTCGGGCGCGGGCATATGCGCGGGAGATGGCGTGCGCGACGAACCTCCGCACATGGGGCCAGGCCTTTCATCTCTACGCCAACGACTACAGCGGCACGTTGCCCCACACCGACGACCGCACCCGAAACCACACACCCGGCGAGTACGACCCGAAGCATCCCGAGCACGAGTGCTGCTACATTGACGTGTTGCCCCCGTTGATGGGCAGACGACCGTGGCGTGACTTCCCGGACGGCCGGAAACCCTGCGACGACATCTGGCAGTGTCCGCAGGCCGAGCCGCTGCCGGACTCG
>CAYOGX010000448.1:0-4944 GCA_964403235.1 uncultured Planctomycetales bacterium
GTTCTGCCTGTACGACACGAAGCTGACGGACTAAGAGCACCAACCCCCAGGCGGCTTGGCGGCACGACGTCATGGCCGATATCGCCGCCGCGTGTCACCAGGCCGGCCTGAAGCTGTTCATCTACTACTCGCAACCGGACTGGCATCACCCCGACTATCGCGCGAAAAACCACCGTCGATACATCGCGTATCTGCACGGCCAGATCCGCGAGCTACTGACCCATTACGGCCGGATCGACGGGCTGTGGTTCGACGGACTCGGTGGCAAGGCCGACGATTGGGACGCACCGGCCCTGTTCAAAATGGCCCGCGACATCCAGCCCCACCTGATCATCAACAACCGCTGCGGACTGCCCGGCGATTTCGACACGCCCGAACAGCGCGTCGGGCGGTTCCAGACAGACCGGCCCTGGGAGTCGTGCATCACGCTGGGCACACAGTGGTCCTGGAAGCCGAACGACAAGATCAAGTCGCTAAAGGAATGCATCGGCATCCTCGTCAGGTGCGCCGGCGGCGACGGCAACCTCGCTTTGAATACCAACCCCATGCCTGACGGACAAATCGAGCCGCGCCAGGCGGCGCGGTTCAGGGAAATCGGCCAGTGGCTGAACAGGTACGGCGAGAGCATCTACGGCACGCGCGGCGGGCCGATCAAGCCCGGCCCCTGGGGCGCGAGCACCTACAAGGGCAAGACCGTCTACGTCCACGTGCTCAAGTGGCAAGACGCGATCCTCAGGCTGCCCGCGCTGCCCAAGAAGATCGTTGCCAGCAGGCTCCTGACCGGCGGTACGGTGAGGGTGGCCCAGGAGGAGAACGGCATCA
The DNA here is from genome assembly GCA_964403235.1 of uncultured Planctomycetales bacterium. GTDB lineage: Bacteria > Planctomycetota > Phycisphaerae > UBA1845 > JAFGLZ01 > JAFGLZ01. The sequence continues at coordinate 823 of CAYOGX010000448.1, forward strand.
CGATCGCCGTCCCGCCCCAGCATCGGCACGAGATCGACACGGTCGTCGAGCTGGAACTGGACGGCCTCGCGGAGGACATCGCGCCGCGTGCCATGCGGTCCGGCTCGCTGGCTGCGTTCAAGAAGATCAAGGCGTCCAGCGTCTGGCCCAACCCGGGCTATGAGCCGGACAAGGCCGTGGACGACGACGACGGTACCCGCTGGGGCGCGGGCAGCGACGCGCGCAGCGGCTGGCTCGAGATCGACCTGGGCAAGCCCGAGACGCTCAACCGCGCCGTTATCCTCGAAGGCCCCTGGAACCGCGTGCGTGCGTTTGAGCTGCAGTACAAAGACGGCGAGGCCTGGAAGACGTTCGCCAAGGGCACGAAGATCGGCACACTCAGGCTAACGTTCGAGCCCGTCACGACCCGATTCGTGCGGCTGAACATCCTGAGCGCAACCAACGTGCCGACGATCTGGGAGGTGCAGCTCTTTTCGGTGACCCAGTCGCCGTAGGGCCGGCTGTGCCGGCCAGCGTCGCGATGGAGGAAGACCGAGATGAAGAACCCACAGAAGGAACATCAACGGGACGACCGAAGGATTTCACGGCGTTCACTGCTCAGCGGTGCCGCCGCCGCGGGGGCGGCGTTTACGATCGTTCCCCGGCACGTGTTGGGCGGCAAGGGGCGGACCCCGCCGAGCGAGAAGCTCCACATCGCCGGGATCGGCGTGGGCGGTCGGGGTGCGAGCAACCTCGCCCGTGTCAACAGCGAGAACATCGTCGCCCTGTGCGACGTGGACCAGGATCGCGCGGCCGGGACGTTCAAACGGTACCCCAAGGCCAAGCGATACCGCGATTTCCGCAAGATGCTCGAGCGGCAGAAGGACATCGACGCGGTGGTGGTGGCCACCCCCGACCACACGCACGCGGTCGCCGCCATGATGGCGATCAAGCTGGGCAAGCACGTCTACTGCGAGAAGCCGCTGACCCATACGATCTACGAAGCCCGGCAGCTCACCGAGGCCGCCCGGCACGCCAAGGTCGCCACCCAAATGGGCAACCAGGCCCAGGCGATGGAGGGGCCCCGGCTGGTCCGCGAGTGGATCGAGGACGGTGCAATCGGCCCGGTCCGCGAGGTCCACGTCTGGTCCGACAGGCCGGGGGGACGCTGGCCCCAGGGCGTCGATCGACCCAAGGAGACGCCGCCGGTGCCCGACGCGCTGGACTGGGACCTGTGGCTGGGCCCGGTGCCGCACCGGCCGTACCACCCGCTGTATGCCCCGTTCAAATGGCGGGGCTGGTGGGATTTCGGCACCGGGCCGCTGGGAGACATGGGCAGCCACAATCTCGCCCCCGTCTTCTGGGCGCTGAAGCTCAAGTACCCCACGAGCGTGGAGGCCAGCTCGACCGGGGTGAACGCCGAGACCCTACCGCTGGCGTGCATGGTCCATTTCGAGTTCCCTGCCCGCGGCGACATGCCCCCCGTCAAGGTCCACTGGTACGACGGCGGATTGCTCCCGCCGCAACCCGAGGAGCTGGAGCCGGGCCGAACACTCCCCCACGACGACGGCGTCCTCTTCGTGGGCGATAACGGCAGGCTGTTGGCCGAGGTCTGGGGCGCGCAGAAACCCCGGCTGCTACCCGAATCGAGGATGAAGACCTACAAGCAGCCCCCCAAGACGCTGGCCCGGTCGCCTGGGCATCACGCCGAATGGATCGAGGCCTGCAAGACGGGCAAACCGACGGGCTCGAACTTCGAGTTCGCCGGCCCCGTGACCGAGGCGACGCTGTTGGGCACGGTCGCCGTTCGCACCGGCAAGCAGCGCGGCGGATCGTGCCTGATCCGTCAGAAGCTGGCGTGGGACGGTCCGAACATGAAGGTCACCAACGTGCCGGGGGCGAACGAATTCCTCCACACGCGATATCGCAAGGGATGGACGTTGTAGCAGCGGACGGTGGGTCCTGCCGGCCAGTTCGTATCGTTAAGAAGCTGGCTGGCCCAGCCAGCCCTACTTCTCACCGTGCCTTTGGCGTGCCCGGCTGTGTCGGGGCGGCCTTGGTCGGTGCCTTGGGTCGCGGTCCAGGCCTGGTCCTGGCGCCCGGTCTGGCTGGGCGTGCGGGCCTGGTTCGGGCAACCCCAGTGGTTGGCCGCGTCGCGGATCGGCCACGCATGAGCTTCTCCCTCATCGCGGCCGGCATCGACGTGGGGCGCTTCCGTTTGGCGATAGCCTCGTTGATCTTCGCAATGGTCTCCGCCGTCGGGATCGGCTGCACGACCCACCACTTGCCGTCCTCGACGCAGATCAGGTGAACGGACGGGACCACCTTGCCCGCCGACGTCAGTATGTCGATCTTGAGGGCGTGCGTCGGTCGGACCGGAATGTCCAATCCCTTGATCTCCTCATTCCTCTCCTTCTCCGGTATGGGCTTGACCTCGCGCTCACCGGTCACCAGCACCAGGCCTTGTTGGAGCATCTTGACGTGCGCCCTGTCCATGAACGGCCGGGTCTCGTCGGTGATAGCTGCCAAGCACTTGGGATGGATGAGTTGCTTGAACTTGTGGATGTCCTTCGAGTTGACCGCGAAGGCCAGGGCCTCGACGAACTCCTCTTCGCTCGTCGGGGGCTCGACTCCTTCATCCTTCCCGCCACAACCCGCGAGCAGCAGGCCCCCAAAGACCATCGTCATCCAGCGTATCTTCATGCTAAGCGCCCTTTCAGAAGTACAGCGCCGACTCGGTCGGGTCCGCCGACCGCTGCGGTCGTGACCATCACATGCCCACACCCCTCTGGCAACGTGCAATATTAGCCGCTCGGGAGTACCTACTGCAAGGCGGCAACCCGCGAATCCCTTGCCCGGCAGGAATGCTCGGGGCCGGCCACGGATTCGGACCTTGACCCCGTCCCGCCAAGACGTTCAATTCTATGCGAACCCGAGCATGCGGGACGTGTGCTCCGCGCATTCCTAAGGAGATCGCCATGAAGACACGACGGTTGACGATGGCCCAGGCGGTCGTCGAGTTCCTCAAAAAGCAGTACGCCGAGCGGGACGGCCGCGAGAACCGTTTCATCGAGGGGATGTTCGGCATCTTCGGGCACGGATGCGTTGCGGGCATGGGCCAGGCGCTCGAGGAGTATGGCCGCGACGGTATGACGTACTACCAGCCCCGCAACGAGCAGGCGATGGTCCACGCTGCCACCGCGTTCGCCAAACAGAGCCACCGGCTCCGAACGTTCGCGTGCCTGACGTCGATCGGGCCCGGTGCGACCAACATGATCACCGCCGCGGCGGCCGCGACCGTCAATCGCATTCCCGTACTGTTGCTACCGGGCGACATCTTCGCCAAGCGAATGGTCGGTCCGGTCCTCCAACAACTCGAGTTTCCGCACAGTCAGGACGTCTCGGTCAACGACTGTTTCCGGCCGGTCAGCAGATACTGGGACCGGATCAACCGCCCGGAACAGATCATCACCGCGCTGCCCGAGGCGATGCGGGTGCTCACCAACCCGGCCGAGACCGGCGCCGTCACGATCGCCCTGCCGCAAGACGTCCAGGCCGAGGCCTTTGACTACCCGATCGAGCTGTTCGACAAGCGCGTCTGGCGGATTCCTCGGACGCACCCGGACGAGGAGGCCCTGCGGTGCGCAGTGGGCTGGATCCGCCAGAGCAAACGTCCGCTGATTGTCGCCGGCGGCGGAGTGGTCTACTCCGAGGCGAGCGAGGCCCTGGCGGCCCTGTGCGACGCGACGGGGATCCCGTCCTCGGAAACACAGGCCGGCAAGGGATCCCTGCCGTTCGACCACCCCTGTAACGTCGGCAGTGTCGGCGTGACGGGCACGTCGGCCGCCAACGCCATCGCGCGGGAGGCGGACCTGGTAATCTGCGCCGGGACGCGACTGAGCGACTTCACGACGGCGTCGAAGACGCAATTCGGGTACGCGGACGTGCGTTTTATCGGGCTGAACGTCTCGCCTTTCGACGCGGTCAAGCACTCGGCCCTGCCGCTGTTGGCCGACGCCCGGGTCGGTCTGGCTAAGCTCGCCGCCGCGCTAGGCGATGCCGGCTACGCCGTGCCGGCCGAGCACAAGAAGAACGTCGCCAAGCTGCGGGACGCGTGGGACAAGGAGGTCGATCGCCTCTTCA
>CAYOGX010000449.1:0-4932 GCA_964403235.1 uncultured Planctomycetales bacterium
GAATGAGTCCGGCTCGGCCCGGCAGGCCGCGCGGCGTCGTCCGGAACGGTCCAGCACGCCCCAGAACCGCTCCCGGCAGCGTATGAGGCGTTGCGACGCGGTGTTTTGGCGGACACGACTGCTCGGCGGGTCCGAGTCGCTTCAAGGCGGTTTTATCGGCCTCGGTGGAGCCTGGCCCCCTTCCGGCAACCCCCGGAACCGTTCTCGGCGGTATATTCGGACTCTTGGGTCGCCCGCCAGGCTGGGTTTGGCGGACGGATGCAAGCTGGGTTCGGGAGTCGGGCCCAAGCTGGGTGTGGAAACCGGGTCCAAGTTGGGTGTGGGGGCCGAATCCAGGTTGGGTATGGGTGTTGAGTCCAAGCTGGGCCCGGCGGCGGGTCTCAAGCTGGGTTCGGCGTCGGAATCCAAGCTGGGTGCGGGTGTCGGCGCCAGCTTGCGTTTGCCGGTCGGCGACAGCTTGGCTGCGGGCGCGCGGTCAAGGCTTGTCGCCTCCCAAGTCAAGTTGTGTTGGGTGCTGAGTCAAGTTGCCTCGGACATCGAATCAAGGCTTATCGAGAGTCGAGCCAAGTTGGGTCGGACATCGAATCAAGTTGTGTCGGGGGATGGATCAGAGTGGGAAGGAAGCGCGCAATCGCCGGAGAACGTGGACAGCGACAGCGCTGGACTACGGCGATCGCAGTGATCGAAGCGAGCATAGTGTCAGTAACCGTGGCCGCGGGGCGCGTGTTGTGTACGCCCCGACCAACCGGTCGCGTTGGTAGATCAGTCATTTGTAAGGAGGCTGTAGAATGAGAAGGTCGATTAGTCTGCTCTCAACGGCTGCGTGCGCCACTCTGTTGGCGGTTTCGGCGGCTCAGGCTCAGTACACGGTGGGCAGCCATCCGACCATTGACGCGCCGCCGGGGGAGATTTGGGTTGGAGACGGACTGGGGTTGGACACAACGTCGCTTGAAGATCTGGATCTAGGGGTATCCACCGTTGCCGATGTGGCTCGAATAGTAGCGGTGACCGTGATATCCCCGTCGGGGGAATCCAAGCCCTTCTGGGGCGACAGTGACTGGACCGAGTGGCTGGCTCCGTCGGCAGGCCTCTATCACGTCGTGATCACGCTGGACGATCCAGTCTGGGGCGACGGCGCCTACAACGGAGATTACGCCGACGATGACGAGGTGGACTTGCACTTCACGCTTGAGGTGCGCTCGGGGCGCGGGTGCCAGGCGTGTAACGGAAACGGCCTCGGGCTGGAGAGCCCGCACGGGCTGCATGGCGTCCTGCTGCGCTTCAACTTGGGCAAGGACGTGTTGGGTGAGCCGGTGGGCCACTTGGTGATAGACGAGGACACAGCCGGCAGCGATCTAGCAACGTCGGCGGTGGTGAAGTACGAGGTTGGACACGCTGACGTAGAAGTCATCCTCGATGCCAACGGCGACCTGCGCCAATTGTACGCGCCGCAGATTCTGGCGGACATTGTCACTATCAGCAGCGAGGAATACCACATCCGCTATTTCCTGCCGGATGATGTCGGCAGCAAGTCGGGTGGCGTGTATCAGGTTACGGCCGGCAATGAAATCAAGAAGTGGGTCATCGAGACACCAACCGGGAGCCCCCCCGCGTACGTCGAGTTCGATGTCACGGAGTACGTGGACGGGAACGCCCGTGTGCGCTACGAGTACTACAATGATGGCGATTCAGATTGGACGCTGACGACGGTCGATATTCGCGATTCGCAAAACGAAGTCAACTTGCGGGTCGAGAGTGTCGAGTGGGTCACGATCAGCGGCACTGTTGAAGAACGCCGCTACATCGAGGAGGATGGCAGCAGCAACGAAGTGTATCGACAGTACGAGCGTTACACCGAGTACTCGCCTTGGGGTTGGCGGCGAACACAGTTGAAGATCGATCCGTCGGGCGCCAATCTGACCACCGACTGGACGTACTCGAATGGAACCGACGAGCTGGCGCGAGAGTCTGGACAGGGCCCCGAAGGCGGTTGGACCTGGTACGAGTTCACCGATGAGACCAATGGAGACTGGACCTTCGAAGAGATCAGTGGTTGGAAGGATCAGCGGTACGTCAGCGACCCGGCGGAGACGCATTCGGGTGTCAACGCCGTAGTGCGCACGTACGACGGTGACGGCGATCTGGAACTAGCTCTGGTAGAGCACACGGTGGGCGGCAATCTGGTTGGAGCGACCGAATACGAGCGTACGTACTATGGAGACGACTACTCAGCACTCCAATCGCTTGAGTTTAAGAGGTATCAGAACACTGGGGGCACAAGCACGCTGGACACCAAGTACAACTACTATGATGGCTACCCTGACAAGCTCGACAGCGTTGAGTACCCGGATGGTCGTCGTGATGATCATGAGTACGACGAGGGGATTGCGTTCACGCCCCAAGCGGACCCGCTATCGACTACGCCGACGTACAACACCAGCGGAGAGGGCCCGTTCGTCTATCGCGCCGTAATCAACGACTACGACAGCAGCGGAACATGGACCAAGCTGAACGGCGAAACGATCAAGAAAGTGACTATTACCTACTACGGCCGACCGGTGTTCTCGGAATTGTGGGTGTACTCATCGGGCTGGACGCGGCTCTCATGGACGGCCTGGATCTACGACGGCCAGTACCGCCTGAAGGGGACCTATCACAGCAACGGCACGAGTGAGGAAGTCGACTACTCCGACTGCTGCACGCGGACCGTGACCGATGCGACCGGCGTCGATACCGAGCACGTCATGGACCCGCTGGGACGGATCGAGACGATCACACGCGAAGCCGTCGCTTCGTACTATACGGGCGTCGACACGTACCCCGCCGTGCCGGCGGTCACAACCAGCTACGACTACGATACGGCCAGCGAGATCGAAATCACGGTCTCATCGGGCACGGACTCTCGCGTGACCACACGCGAGTACGACAATGCCCGGCGGCTGGTGGCGGTTACGACCGGTTCGGGTAGCGGCGCGCTGAAGACGATGTACGACCACGGCACGCGGCAGCGAACGGTGTACTACGATTACGCGACCAGCGCCGCCAGCGGGACTTCCGGAGAGCGCGACCAAGTCACGACCTACTACCGCGACGGGCAGGTCAAGGATGTGACCGGCTCGACCGTGGTCGGCCAGTACTACACCTACGGCACCACCAGTGGCGAGAGTTGGACCAGAATAGCCACCGGATCATCAGGCGCGTCGCCACGCTATGAAAAGACCTACTATGACATGCTGGGGCGCCTCGACCATATCGAACGTCCAGGCTGGGTATCCAGCGGCAGCACGACGCTGACAACCACGTATGACTATGACACGACTACCGGCCAGTTGACCAGCATCGAGGCAACTGGCCAGCCGGACACGTTGTTCGAATACGATGAGTTGGGCAACCGGCTCTACACGGCTCTTGACCTGGGGGCGACGCCGAACGGCCAGATCGACCTGAACGGCGTGGACCGGGTCACCAAGACCGACACCGCGTATGTACAGGATGCCAGCGACGATTGGTGGCGGCGTACTGAGACGCATGTGTACGCCACCGACAACAGCAGCACGGCAACCGATACTGGCAGCCAGTGGACGCGGACGACCGGGTTCAGCGGTACGCTGGTCGCCGAGCGTAAGTTGGTGGATGCCAGCGGGGAAGAGACGCTGTACCAGACGGATCTGGATGCCACGCAGGCTCTAGTGACCGAGAGCGTGATTTACCCGGATGCTGGCTCCAGCAACTCGGCCCAGCAGGTCTTGCGGGGGCGGGCCGGGCAGTTGGCCTCGTCCATCACCAAAGACGGGCTCGAGACCTGGTACACCTACAATGGGCTCGGCTACCGCGCTGAGGTCACGGATAGCCGTGGCAATACGACCGAGACCCACTATGACGCCTCTTGGCGGGTGGTCTGGGTCGAGGATGAAGCCGCGAACCGCGCCGAGTACGGCTATTACGGCGACACGGCCGACAACCCCGGCAAACTGCACTATGTCGAGAACCCTGCCGACAAGCGCACCTACTACGCCTACAACGATCGCGGTGCGATCATTAACACCTGGGGCCACGTCCCGCAGCCGTCCGAGACGACTTTCAACGCCTACGGCGAGCGGACGGGGCTGAAGACCTACCAGGGTGGCACCAGCGGCACCTGGACCGGGACGGCCTGGCCCGCAACGCCGCCGACGGCCGATGAGACCAACTGGACCTACGACGCGGCCACCGGCCTGCTTGAACAGAAGGAGTACACGGACGACGAGACGATCACGTATACGTACACGGTTGATGGCCGGCTGGGGACGCGGACCAACGCCCGTGGCGTCGGAGCCAATCATAGGTACGACTCCGTCAGCGGTCAGTTGGTCGAGATCGACTATGACGATAGCGACGTCACACATGACGTTGAGTATGCCTATGATCGTCTGGGCCGGATCAAGGAGGTCACCGACGCCGCCGGCACACGAACGCTGGCGTATGACGCGGACTCGCTGAAACTGGCGACCGAGACCTTCGGCAGCGGCGCGGGCGAGATGTTCGGCGGCCGGATCGTTACGCGCGTATACGAGAGTTCAGGCCAGGGCACGGTCGCGGGACGCTTCAGCGGCATTCAGATCGGGACGGCCCAGGACGCCGACGCCTACTACGCCGCCGGTTATGAGTATGATAGCTATGGTCGGATCGAGCACGTGACCGGGCCGGGGCTGCACATTGGCAACGGCACCAACAACGGCGCGTGGTACACTTATGAGAACGACAGCCGGATGGTCAGCAAGGTGGAGTTCAAGAACTCGTCCGACGCCCTGAAAGGCTGGGTTGAGTGGACCTACGACGCCGATCGGGACATGGTCACCAGTGTCGAGAACATCTACGGCGACGCCGGGACTAATACGACCATCTCCGAGTACTCCTACGGACTCGACGCCGACCTGGATCGGTGGAGCTAAA
>CAYOGX010000450.1:0-4932 GCA_964403235.1 uncultured Planctomycetales bacterium
AACGCATCGACGCCCTTCGGTGTGCCGATGAAGCCGGCCGGCGCGTTGCGGTCCTGGCAGGCCGGCATGACGACCTCCGGCCACACGTCGCTCTTCATCTGCGCGACCTCGTCGAGCCAAACCTTGTCCCATCGGTAGCCGCGCAACGAGTCAGGGTCGTCCGCGCCGAACAGGCGGATGGTCGCGTTGTTCCAGAACTCGACGGCGAGCTCGCTTTCCTTCACCTCGGCCTTGCCGGCGATGATGAGGTTCGAGCACATCGCCTTGAGTTCGCCCCACGCGATCGCCTTGGCCTGCGTCCGTAGCGGCGCGATGTAGCCATACATGCCGCGGTCAAGGTTGAACCGCAGCGCGCTGTCGATGAGGTCGGCCACGGCGAGTTTCGTCTTGCCGGCACGGCGGTGGACGGCGAGCACGAAGTAGTGGCTGCGGTCTTCGTGCGTAGACTGCTGCCACCGGCGGGGCCGGTAACCGAGGTCGATGGTCGTCACAAGCGTCGGGGATCGTCTTGCAGGAACTGCACCATGATCCGAACCTTCGGGTCGGTGGCGCTCGGCCCCGTCAAGGTTAGCACAACCTCATCGCCCTCGTCGAACTGCACGACCTGGTCGACCGGGATCACGGTGATGATCGAGGCCGGGATCGTGCTCGAGATCGTCGGGATCGGACCTTCGATCGTGACAGTCCCCGGCGCCGGGACTTCGATCACGCGATCGACGCCAACCGTCGGCACCGGGTCGCCGATCGTGACCGTGCTCGTCGGCACGTCGATCGTCACCGGCACGTCGATGACCGGGATCGGGCTGTCGATCGTAACGGTGTCGCTCGGGACGTCGATCGTGACGCCCTCGGTTGTCGTCACCGTCGGGATCGGGCTGTCGATCGTGACAGTGTCCGTCGGGACGCTGACCGTGATGTCCTCGGACGTGGTGACGGTCGGGGTCGGGCTGTCGATCGTGACGGTGTCGGCCGGGACGCTGACCGTGACGCTCTCAGTCGTCGTGACCGTGGGCACCGGGCTGTCGACCGTGACCGTGTCGGTCGGCACGGCGACCACGACGTGCTCCGTCGTCGTGACGGTCGGCGTCGGTTCTTCGACCGTGGCCGAACTGGTCGGCACGGCGACCACGACATTGTTCTCGACCGTCGGCGTCGGACTGGCCACCGTGACCGAGTCGGTCGGCACGTCGACCGTGACGTCGCCCGCCGTGACCACCTCGAACGCGCCCGCGTCCGGTGTGGCGTCGCGCGTCGTGCCGAGGATGTCGTCGCTCGGCATCGAGCCGCCGCTGGTCACGTAGGCCAGAGCCTCGTTGTTGGCGTTGTCTACCAGCGAGTAGTCATCGTTCGCCGCGTCCGTGAACGAGACCTCACCCGCCGCAGGCGTGCCGCTGTCGTTGAACGTGACCTCGGTGTAGTTCGTGACGGTGCTAAAGTCCGCGCTGTGTGTCGCGCTGGTCTCGTCGCCGAGGCAGTCCTCGCTGGTGATCGAGTAGGTGCCGCCGCTGGTGTCGTCAGTGAATGCGTCCGCGCTGGCAGGCGTGCGGAACAAGCAGCCGCGGAACAGGATGGACGTTGTCGATGTGCTGTGCGACGAACCCACTCGGCTCTGCGCGTTGTAGAACGTGGAACCGCGAACGATCACGTCCATGTTCTGGCGCGGGCCGCCGCTGTAGCCCAGCTCTAGCGCCCACGACGTGCTCGGGAGTCCTGCGAACACGCAGTTGTCGACATCGAGGCCGATGCGGTTGGCGGCGCTCATGTTCGTCGAGCGCACGTTCATCTGAACCCCGGCAACCCCGAAGTTGTCGACCGTCGAGACAACGAGACAGCGGGAGATGCTGAAACGCAGCGCGTTGTCGTAGGTCGCGCCGTCAGTGTGTTGCAGCAACCCGATGTAGAAGCCCCCGGTAACCTCAACCGAGATGTCCGAGATGTCGACCGCGATGCTGGCCTCGGCGGCGACCACCACGTAGCCGTTGCTGCTTCGACCTTGGTAGCGCGCACCCGTCGTGATGTCGCCATCCTGCGCGACCGCGCCCGTGATCTCGACGTGCTCGCAGGTGCCCGTCCACCCGTCGATCGTTGCGCCTGCGTCGTTCGCGTGGTCCTCGCTGAGAAGGACCGCCGTCTCCGTCGCGTCGTTCGACCCCTGCCGCGCGGCCTCCCATGTCGCCAACGTGGCGTAGTCGCCAGTCGATCCTACGTCGTTGGATGCCATGGGCGGTGCGCTACAGGTAGGCGGTCAGTTCGTCGGGGCGGCTGCCGTTCGCGGTGATCGTGTCGCGGATGTCCTGCGTCGTGATACCGCGCTTGAGCTTGACGAACGGCACGAACTGCGCAGCGGTCGCCGTGACGCGACCGTTCGCCTGTAGCGACGTGATCGCAGCGCCCGGCAGATCCCCGTAGTCGATGCGCAGCGACTTGCCGATGATGTCGGGCAGCAGGCGCGGCGTGCCCGGAAGGCCGACGATGTTCTGCGCGAGACGGTTCGCGAGCGCGATACGCGCCTGCTGCGCGGTATACCCAGAGACGTCGAAGATCACGAAGTCGGGCCGGGTGCCGTTGGTCGAGTAGTCCACCGGGTCGTCCCAGTTCTCTCCGGTCACGATCTTGCGGCCGGGGTGCACGCCGTCGTCGAGCATGTCGACCACGTCGCCACGGCGGGCCGGCGCGTTGTTCACCGACTCAACGTCGGCGTCGCTGTTGCCGTTGTGCCGCAGCACGTCGCCGGCTTCGGGCAGGTCGCCGCTGACCAGCTCGACCAATGCCCGGCGCCGGGACGCCTGCACACGTTCGATCGAGACCGTGCCGACATTCACGTCGTTGCGGATCACGTCGAGCTGATCGCCAACCGACGGGTTGCCGTTCGAGAACGGCAGGCTGGCGACGGTGACGATCGGCGGCCGATCCTCGCCGTTCCACACGAGGAACTGGACCATGGCGCTAGAACGTGAAGGTCTTGAGACCCGAAGCGTTGATCGAGATTGTCAGGTCGTTGCCGTCGGTGACCGTGACATCGGCCGGCGTATTGTCGAGCAGGATGTAGCCCAGCATGTCGCCAGTCGTCACGTTGCGGATCGCAGCGTAGCGCGCCACGATGCTGCCGCCAGACGCGGTCCACGTCTCGTCGGACGTGTCGATCGTCGTGGTGGTGCCGCTGTAGGTGAGCGTCACCGCGGTGGCTTGGCCGCCGGACGTATAGCCGTTGGCCGTGCTGAGCTCACCGGTGAGACCGGCGTAGGTGGTGGACGTGGTCACGTTCGTAGATGATCCAATCAGGATCATGTTGAACGTGTCCGTCGCGAGGTTCATGTCCTCGAAGATGGCTTCGCGGGCATGCGCCGTGAGGGTGAAGGGATCGGCTGCCATGCGGGGATGCTAGGCGGCCGGGCGCGAAGTTATGTGCCTAGCTGGTCTCGACGGTAAACGTGGCCACCGAAGCCCACGACGTGCCGCCCGCACCGCGCTTGAAGACTTCGATCGTCCAGTCGCCGGCCGGCGCCCCGCCGTCGAGCCACGCCACCGCGAGCCGCACCAAGCGCTTCCGCGTCTCGATCGGCAAGCCAAGGTCGCCTATGGCGAGCGCGCCACCGGCACCCGCGGTGAGTGAGATTGCCGTGGCCGCGCCGCTGGCGCTGCCCTCGAGCACGATGGTCTCGAAGTGGCGGTTCGACTCGCGAACCTTGCGCGCCACCGCGCGAGCTCGGGTGCGGCTACGACCTTGCTCCGTCATGCCCGCACCATCCAGGCGCGAGCGTTCGCGTCGTTGCGGTAGTCGTCGGCGATGCGGTCGCGCGCTTCGCGCAACGGCGCTGAGTTGAGCGTTTCGGCGGCGACGTCCACCGCGCGGAACGCCCACGATCGGAAATCGAACGACTGGTGGAAGTGTTCCGCCCGCAGCAGCTTCTTGATCGACGCGGGCGGGCGGTCCATCGCCTCGATCGCGGGGCCGACGAACACGCGATCAGCGCGGAAGCATTCGTGCGGCAGAACCTCGTGCATGTCGGACATCCACAACGACCACCGAGCGACGAGCCGGTCGAAGCGGTCGGCCCACTTCTTCGCGCCCTTCTTGCGCAGCACGATGGCGGCGTCGTGGGCGGCAGGGACGATCCAGTGCAGCCCGTTGAATAGACCGATCGGAAACTTGCCGTCGGCGCCCCCTGGGTGCACGCCAGGGGTGTAGCGGCCGAAGCGGTGAATACCTGCGCCCGATTCGTAGAACGGCAGCACGACGCCGCCGATCCAATGCGCCGCGGTCGGGATGTCGCTCGCCGGCAGACAGCCGCGGCGAAGACCTTCCGTGATCGTGTGCAGGATGCGCCCGGTGGCGCGGTCGCCGTAGGTCCACGGGTAGGGGTTGCCGTCCTTCGTTCGATGGTCGCGCACCATGCCGACAGCCGACGATACCAGCATGGTCGCCAGCCACTTCGCGACGACGTTCGACGGCAGTTGGTTGCCCATGCCCGTATCAACCAGGATCGGCTGAGGGTCGTCCACGAGCGCGAACAGCGGCGTCAGCCATAGGTGTTCAGCATCGGGGCCGGTCACGCGCACCGGGCCGCTGCTCGTCATGTAGATCGTGCTGCCGTCGCGCTGATCGCCGGGGCTTTCGGGCTCCCATCCGTGCGGGCGGCCGGCGGCTTCGTAGCCGAATTGCCGATAGGGCGCGTTGCTGTAGTAGCTGCGCCGGTGGCCGTAGTTGGCCAACACCGCGCGGATGTAGTCGGGGCGCAGCTTGTGGCTGTGGTCCCAGCCATAGCTTGCCTGCGCGCCGCTGCTGCCGCTGAACGCCGCCGGCCCAGCCTGCACCCACGCCCACGAGCCAGGCTCGACGCCTTGCGCGTCGGCCATCGCGTTGGCCACCGGGTTCCAGTTCTGGATGCCTTGCGGCTCCGCGTCCTCCATGGCCCGCACGTCGTCTGGGGA
>CAYOGX010000451.1:0-4911 GCA_964403235.1 uncultured Planctomycetales bacterium
CCTTCTCCTGTCAGGTCTTCGGCTTCGCGGCGCTGACCAACTACATCCTCAGGGACATGGCCTTGACGCTGACGATCCTGGTCTTCGTGACCACGCTCACGAGCTACGCCGCCGACCTGGTGGCCAGGTATCGGCGCGCCTTCGAGCGCGAACGTCTGGACCAACAGCAACCCAGCGAGGACGCGGCCGGCGCGGAGTCCATCACGCCCGGGCAGGCGTCGATGCCCACCGGTATCGACGAAGTCGGCGAGGCCGAGTTTCTGGTCGTCCTGGCCGGATCCCTGGCGAGCTGGGCGATTAGGCTGGTCGGGTTCCTCCTCATCCTCCGCGTATGGGGCATCACGTTGGTCGAGGTTCAGTCGGCCTTGACGGTCCGGGTCGCCGGCGTAGCGCTGTGGCGGGTGTTGGCGGCCGTGGTGGCGGTTGTGCTGGGTGTGTTGCTGTCGCGGAGCGTGCGGTCGGTCCTGAACTCGCGGGTTTACCCGGCCTACCCGCTGCTGGACCCAGGGGCGCGAGCGGCCATCAACACGCTACTGCACTATTTCCTGGTCGTGTTGGGGATTTACGCCGCCATGCAGTTGGTCCACATTAGCCTGACGGCGCTGACGGTATTGGTGGGCACGTTGGGTCTGGGTCTCGGTCTGGGGCTTCAGCCGTTGTTCATCAACTTCATCAGCGGGCTGATTATCTTCTTCGAGCGTCACATCAAGGTGGGCGACACCGTCGAGGTGGGCGACAAACTGGGCGTGGTCACCAACATCAGCATGCGGTCGACGTCGATCAAGACGTTCGACAACATCGACATGGTCATCCCCAACGGCGAGTTCATTACGAACAAGGTGGTGAACTGGTCGCTGCAAGACCGCAAGATCCGCGGGCATCTGGACGTCGGCGTGGCCTACGGCAGCGACGCGGAGCTGGTCCGCAAGCTGTTGCTGCAAGTGGCCGACGAGCATCCCAAGGTGCTCAAGGACCCCGCGCCGGCCGTCTGGTTCACCGACTTCGGCGACAACGCGCTGACGTTCAGGCTCCTGGTGTGGTTCGGCGATCTGTCGGAGCGCGTGACGAGCCTGACAGAGATGCGGTTCGCCATCGACAAGGTCTTCGCCGAACACGGGATCGACATCCCGTTCCCGCAGCGGACGTTCAGCCTGATCGGCGACAAACCGCTTCGCGTCGAGATTGCCGAAGCCGAGCGTAAACGTCCAGATCGGCCGGAATCCCCCGACACACAAAACGGGCTCGAGAAGTGATTTCGCGTGCCACTGGCAGCTGGTTGCCGGTGCTGATCACGTGAGAGCCGCCAACGGCGCCGACGGCGCCGGCCCTCGTGCGACGGGGGCCTGGTTTGGTCGGGCCTACGGCTCGACGCCGTACGGCTTGAGCGCGTTGCCGATGTCGGCGGCCGTCTTCTCCGTGACGTTGACGGTGTCTTTGAAACGCGAGCCGCCTTTGCCCTTGCCGATGCAGGCCTCCCATTCCTTCAGCGCCTTGGTCGTCTGCGTGGCGGCGTTCGACAGGCGTGACATGCTCGCCCGCAACGCGGCGCGGTATTCGTCGGCTGGTGGTTCGTGGGCGGCGATCGTCTTGGCGATCGTGTAGATCTCCTTGAGCATCCGCACGTAACCCTGGATGACGAGCGTCTCGGTCAGGATCGGGGTCGAATCGAGGCGTTTGGCGATAGCCAGGGCCTTGTCGCAGACGGCCAGGTCCTCGTCGAAGTGCGCCTCCGTCGGGAAATACCGGAACATGCCCTTGCCGAGCACCGGGGCGGCGCGCTTCTTGATCCTACCGGCCGCCCCTCCGAAGAAGTGCCCGTAGGGGACGTTCCCGCCGTAGACGTCCCAGCCGACGGGCCCGAGCATGACGGCCCAATCGGCGGCCGCGTCGACGTCCTTGATCCCGCGGCGCGTGGCCCAGGCGGCGGCGAACTCCCGCTCGTCCCGCCCGGTCGCGTTCCACGACCATTCTGCTGCGGCGGTGATGTTGAAATCGTACAGCCGGTTGTTGGGCGTCGCGTAGCCGCACAGGCATTGCAGCCTCTTGTCGACGAACTCGGTCATCCGGAACTTGATGAACTGCGGCCCGCTCCACGGACAGACGATCCGCCACGAGGCCGTCAGCTGCGGATAGCACCCCACCCACCGCCCCTTGGCCAGGTAGTCCTCGAGGAGCGGATAGATCATCTCCGACCGCGACGAATCGTAGGTCCGCCCGCCGTGGTAGTAGTGCACGCCGGCGTCCTCGGGCACCTCGGCCAGGACCTTGTCGTTGGTCGCGTAGCTGCCCTGCGTCAAGAGGATTCGCAGGCCGAGCTTGGGGTGCTCTTTACGCGCGAGCCGCCACGCCTTGACGATCGCTCGCGTCTCCAGAACGTACTGGCCGACCTCCTGACACTTCTGGCACCCACACTGCAGGTGATGTTCCGTCAGCCAGCAGCAGATGTCCGTGACGCCCTTCTGTAGCGCCAGCGAAGCCATCCACTCGGACACAACCTCGGTGAGCTTGGGCTGCGAGAAGCACGGCGCAACCAGGCTGTGTCTCGGCTGCCGCGCCGATTCGCCCTTGCCCCTCAGTTCAGGGAACACCTCGTAGACACCCGTCCTCTCGAGGTGATCGAGATGCGTGATGATGGGTACGACCTTCAGGGCATGGCGCCGCCCGAGCTCGATCAGCTTCTCATCCGCCTTGGCAATACCCTTGCCGGCCTTGTTCACCTCGAGCGAGACGTGTGCCTCGACCAGGTTCAGCTTGTGTGAGGCCATCCACTTGATCTCTTGCTCTTGGTCGACGTTGCCTCCCCACTGCCCGCGTTCAGCCAGGTCGGGCCAATCGGTGACGGTGACCAGCGGCAGGGTCACCTTGCCACGGGCGAAGCGACTCTCCAGCAGTTGACGGAGCGTGAGCGCGGCGTAGAACACGCCGCGTTCGTCGAGCGCGGTCAGGACCAACCGGTTGTCGCCCACCGGTCGGATCACGTACGCCTGTTGTGGATTGGGCCGCTTGCCCAACGCGGCGGCCTCGGGCAGCGTGACCTCCTCGATCTTGCCTTGCGCGTCGCAGACGCCTAGGAGGATCTCGAACGACCCGCTACTCAGGTCGGCCTTGGCGCCGGTCTTGAACAGCTCGACGAGCTTGGCGGCGGCGTTTCGTTCGACCTCGCCCGCGCCGGCCCGCGTTCGCAGCTTGACGTCCGCCGCGCCGAGCTCGATCTTGCCGGCGATGGCGACCTGTTTGGGCAGTGGGATCAACCACCGCACCCACTGTGCCTGCTCCTGCGAAGACACCTTGACGGGCGCGGCCGCGACCGTCATGGCCGCATAGCAGAACAGGATCGAGACCATCACAACGGACAGCGACAGATCGTTCATCGGACGTACCTCTTCTCGGGTCAATAGCAGTCGGGCCCGCCCCGTTTGTATGGTCTCTCAAGCAGCATCGTCAAGTCACGTCCTTCAGGGTTCGGGTCGTTTCTCTCCGCTGAGATCAGCATGCAGGCCCGAAACGCGTAGCGAGCGCGTGCGGGAGCGCGTGTTGATTTGCGTTGCGTTGTTTCCAGACAGGTCCGTTCATATAATCGTTTCCATCATGAACCCCCGGTACTGGATGATCGGTCCAACCGGTTCGATGCGTTTGGCCGTGCTGGTGCTGGCAGCGGTCGTGACCGCTGATTCTGTGCGCGCTGATGTCGGCGGGTGGTGGGACCGCCGGTGGCCTTGGCGTCGGCTGGTGTTGGTGAGCCCGCCGCAAACGGGCCTCGAGGGTCCTGAGGCCGCGTGGGTCGAGATCTTCACGCACGGTGCCTGCCGGCCCGGCGGACCGAGCATCCGTGTCATGACCACCGCCGGTAAGCCGGTCAACCACTTCGTCATGCAGGCCGGGCCCGACGACCGGGCGCGGGTCTGTTTCGCGCTGTCCGGACGGGCCAACAAGTACTACATCTACTACGGCAACGCCAAGGCGAAGGCGCCGGCCGACACCTGGCGGCCACGGCGGGGGGTCCTGCTGGAGGGCTGGACGTACCGCGGCGGGTCCATCGCCAGCTTCAAGCTGACCGAGCAGACGTTCCGCAAGGCGGGCGAGGTGGTCGGCCGGACGTACGTGCCCAACGTCTATCTGGGGCACAACCCGTTCGGCATGCCCTCGCACTACTGCCACAAGTACACGGGCTGGCTTCGGTGCGGCGCGTCGGGCCAATACGCCTTCAGCACAACCAGCAAGGACGCGTCGTTCCTGTTGATCGACGAGAAGATGGCGGTGCAGTGGGCCGGTCGGCACGGGCCGGTCCATGACGCCCGTCACATCGGGCGCGTGCGGCTGGACCGGGGCCTGCACAAGCTGACGTACTATCACGTCTCGATGGGTCCGAACGGACGGGCCGTCGCCGCCTGGCAACCGCCCGGCGCGCCCAAGCCTGTGGTCATCCCGGCGTCGGCGTTCGCCCCGATCACGCGCGGAGCCGCCAGCGATCTGAGCCGTTACGGCACGCGCATGCAGGCGGACCTCACCGTGGACGGGCCCTACGAAACCTTCGCGAAGGACCGCTACGCCTATCGGTACGTGTTCCAGGGGCGTGTAGCGGGGACTCGACCGAGCGGGATGCGGTTCCAGTGGGACTTCGGCGACGGCGTGACGGGCGAGGGGGAGCAGGTCGAGCACGTCTATCTGACCGCGGCGATGCGGACGGTGACGCTGACGGTGAGCCGCGGCGGTCGCCGCTCGACCCTTCGGAACCGACTGTCCGTCACGCGGGCGTGGGATCGCGTGACCCAGCCGAAGCTCGACCCGGTCAAGAATCACGCGAAGATCGTGGCGGGCTATCCGTTCGACAAGATGTCGCCGGCGGATGTGTCGGCGGCGGTGTGGCTGCTGAGACACGGGGGGCAGGTGCGGGCCTGCCTGTCTGCCGTC
>CAYOGX010000452.1:0-4904 GCA_964403235.1 uncultured Planctomycetales bacterium
CGATGCACGTGGACGGGTCGCCGTAGATGTTGAACACCGTGAAGTTCATCCAAATGCCGGGCGTCAGGACCTGCTTGACCTCGTGCAGCGCCTGGCCGCACGACACGCCCTGGTTGACGATCCGCGTGGCGTACTCGTAGCTCATCCCCGCGTTGCTCGTCGAGCCGGCGAAGTTCGTCTGACCGGGGTAGTACCAGGACACGCGCGTGGCCCCGATCGTGGCGACAGCCCCGTTGTCCAATAGCGCGTAAGACAGATTGCCGGACTCCGGGTAGGAGTTGTGACACGAAACCTGGAACGTGAAAGCGGGATAGTCGTCGTTGAGGTTGCGGGCGTACAGGATGTCCATGACGTCGGCGGCGCTGATCGACGAGCCGTGCGTCCACCATACGACCAGCCCGAACCCCCGGCTGGTCCAGGCGTTGGTAACGTTGCTTTTCGTGCACGGCGTGGTCTCGGGCGGCGGGACCAGGCCGTAATCTTCCTCGTACACCCGGTGATACAACCAGCCCGCCGGCAGGATCACGTCGCCCTTGATCTGCTCGCCCAGGTGGTAGCCGGGCGTCGACTCATCGCTGGGCTCCATCGGCAGGAGGACGGCCCGTCGCCACGCCGTCACGTCGCTGGCGGCCTGCTCGTAGTCGATGATCTTGGTGAGGATATCATCCCAATCGGTCAGGACACCGTAGTAGGGGATCCGCCCCACCAGGACCTCCCAGTTCCGGTCGACGCCGCCGGGCCCGAAGTCGTCGCCGCCCTCGCCATAGAACCCGTCGCCATCCAGGTCCCAGTTGCCGGTCAGGTCGGCGTAGTAGTAGTCGGAGGGCGACTCCTCGTATTCCGAGGCGCCGTGCCGCGGCCAGAGCATCTTCATCGGCACGGCCAGGTTCGGGTCGGTCCCGCTGGGATGGGGATTGCCGATCAGCAGCACGTAAAGCAGGTTGTCGCTGAGGTAGTGGGCTTGCAGCCAGGCGCGGATATTCTCGGCGGCCGTGTCGCCCAGGCCCCCGCCGAAGTCCGCCTCGGTGATCACCTGCACGTCGAAGCCGCATAGCTGTTTGTGGGCAACGAAGTCCGCCAGCTTGGCCGAGGCCGACTGGATCGCCGACGTGGTGATGACAACGTATCCGGGTTTGGACCCGCCGGCCGCCGGCGCCGCCCCGTTCTCGATCACCGGGTCCGTGCTCGATTCATACGCGGCGCGCTGCTGCGGGTAGTTGACGGCGATCCGCTGGATCGTCTCCTCGCCGATCGCATCGGCCAGCTCGGACCGCGTGGCTGCGCCAACCGCAGCCGATGCTGCCCGCTTGAAACTCACAACAACCTTGCCATCGGTCAGCCGGCGCAGAGCCCCCTGAACGGGATTGAGCTTGAGCAACGGCACGGCCACCTGCGCCAGCCGCCACTTGCGAAGACGTCCGGTGTCCAGCAGCCGCACGTCGACCGCCGGCCAGAATCCATCGGTCCCGTAGACGGCCGCGTCCCGCCCGTCCACGATCACCTTGTCCGCCGGCCAGACGATGACCTGCCGATCGTCATGCCATGTGGCGACGGGTGGGACCGGTCCGATGGTCCACGTGCCCGCGATGACCTCGTACCGGGCCCCGTCGAGCCGCACCGACATCGTCTCGAGCGTCGCGTCCGGCGGCAGCAGGACCGTCATGACCCGCCAGGGAATCCTCGGCTCGCCCGTCACGCCAAGCCACTGCGCACCGGGACACGAGAAGACCGTCGACCCGGCCGCCCCTGCCGCAACCCCGATGGCCGAGACGTCGACCTGGATCGTCAGCTCCGCCGGCTCCGCCGACACCGGAACCACGAACCCCCGGGTCAAGACGGCACCGGCCAGGCAACAGAGCCAGACGGAAAATGGCCTCGCACGTTTCAAGACGCATTCCTGCCGGCATCTTGTCCTGGTTGGTCAGGGACTTTCCTGAACGCCGCCGGCTGGCGGCCCATCTTGCCGGACTATCGTCTTCGTCGCAAGCGCCCGACACCCAGGAGCCCGATCACCGCCATCAGCGGCAGCCCGCCGCCGGCACCGCAGTTGGTTTCCTTCTTCTGCGGGAAGAAGAAGGCTTGGATGTCCTTGTCACCATCCATCGTGATCTGGAGGGGGTTGTCCGTCGCAATGCCCCCGGGCACGTCCCCGTCCCACCCGACGAATTCGATACCCGGGCCCGGCTCAGCCGTCAGCGTGACCAGCGTCCCGTAAGTGTAGGTCGGCTGGTTCGGATCGACCTGGACCGTTCCGAAGGGCGACCAGTTCACCGACAGGCTCAACGCGCATGGGAGCGATGTTCCCTGGAACTCATAGGCGCCCATGTCGACATAGTCGGGCGTGCCGGTTCCGGTGTTGGTCTTTCCGGGATCATCGTGGCGACCATTTCCAAGGATATCGGCAGCCGGTGCGGCATCGCCATCAGCAGCATCGGTGCACGGGCCGCCCACCCATATGCGTAGACCGTCGTCGGCGGTTCGGGTGACATCGTCGGGTCCGTCGGGGTCGTTGGCGTCGACAAATAAGGGCGCATCGTCGATATTGCCGCCGCCCCAGGTCAACGTGCAGCCCGAATCGACGTGGGCATCGCCTTGCCCGCCCTGGACGTCACAGCGGGACACGGTCATCGCTGAGGGGTATGCCGTCGTTCTCAGGGCGATCTCGTGACCGCTGGGAGCGGCGTTGTCCCATAGGATACAGTTGGTGAGCGTCACGTGGCTTGAGTAGCCGGAGAAGACCCCGCCCCCTTGAGTCAGCGTGGCCGTGTTGCCGGTGATCGTGCAGTTGGTGAACGCCGCGTCGCTCCCGTCATAGCAGAAGGCGCCGCCCCCGCCGGTGATGCCGCTGCTGTTGTTGGCGGTGTTGCCGGCGATCGTGCAGTTCGAGACGTTGGCGCTGCTCAGGTGGTACAGGTACAAGCCGCCGCCGCTGACGTCGGCGGTGTTGTCGTTGATCGCGCAGTTGCTGATCGTGGGGCTGCTGCCGTAGCAATGAATTCCGCCCCCGCTGGCCCCGGCGGTGTTGTCACTGATCGTGCAACCAGTGATCGCGGCATTGCTGTTGTAATAGAAGAGGCCTCCGCCGTTGTAGGCCCAATTGCCGGTGATGACGCAGTCGCTGATCGTCGGGCGAGCGCCGATGTAGCAGTAGATCCCGCCCCCCAGGTCATACGTGTCGGTCCTGCCGTTGGTGATGGTCAGGCCGGCTACGGTTGCACTTGGACCCTCGTTGGTGTGGAAGTAGAAGCCACGGTGGGGGTCGGCTGCGGTCCCCTGGCAGTCGATGATCGTGGCCGCGACCACGTCGGGGTCGGCCGGATTGGTGCTGCGGACGGTGATGGCCTTACCGCCGAAGTCCAGGTCGCGATTGCCACTGCCGGTGAACGTACCGGCGCCGACGACGACCTCGTCACCGGCGCTAGCCGCATCGATCGCCGCCTGAATGGTGCGGTATACCACACCGGTAGTGCCGTTCGTCACACATCCGCCGAAGACGTAGGCCGACCCGGAGTTATCCCCATTGTCGTCGTCCGTGTATGCCCCGATCACGGCGGTGTCGCCGGAGATGGCCACAGCGACGCCGAACTGGTCATAGGCCTGCCCGTCCGGGGCCAGCAGCTTCGACTCCTGGACCCAGCTCGTGCCCCCGTGATGAAACACATACGCCGAGCCAGAGTTGCTGCCGTTGTCGTCGTGATAGATGGCCCCGATCACGACCGTGTCGCCGTCGACGCCCACCGCGTAACCGAACTGGTCATACGCCGCCCCGTCGGAGGCGAGCAGCTTGGCTTCCTGCGACCAGCTCGCGCCGCCGTACCGGAACACATACGCCGAGCCGGAGTTGCTGCCCCGGTCGTCGTTGTTCAGAGCCCCGACCACGGCCACCTCGCCGGACACGCCCACGGCCCAACCGAACTGGTCAGCGGATGCACCGTCGGAGGCCAGCAGCTTGGCTTCCTGCGACCAGCCCGTGCCCCCGTACCGGAACACATACGCCGAACCGGCGTTGCTGGCGCCGTCATCGTGGTAGAGGGCCCCGATGATGGCGGTGTTGGCGTCGACGTCCACATCGTAGCCGAACTGATCATACCCCGCGCCGTCGGCGGCCTGGAGCTTGGCTTCCTGGGACCAGGTACTGCCGTCGTACCGGAACACGTAGGCCGCCCCGATGCTGGACCCGCCCTCGTCGTTCCCGTTGGCCCCGATGACGGCGACGTCGCCGTCGAGGGCCACCGAGACGCCGAACTGGTCATACGCCGCGCCGTCGCCGGGCAGCAACTTGGCCTCCTGGACCCAGCTCGCGCCGTTGTACCGGAACACATACGCCGAGCCGGAATTCTCACCGTTGTCGTCGTTGTAGAGTGCCCCGATCACGGCGACCTCGCCGGAGATCGCCGTGGCGTAGCCAAACTGGTCATACGCCGCGCCATCGCTGGGCAGCAGTTTGGCCTCCTGGATCCAGGTTGACCCGTCGTACCGGAACACATAGCCCGACCCGGAGTTCTCGCCGTTCGGGTCGTCGTAGCGTGCTCCGATGACGATGACCTGGCCGGAAACAGCGGCTCCCGAGCCGAACCAATCGCCCATCGCACCGTCGTCGGCGAGAAGCTTGGCTAGATCTGGTTGGGCCAACGCCGGTGTGAACCCGGCCGCGACGTTCACCGCAACAACGGCGCCGACCACAACAAGCCACCTGCGAGTAGTGATATGCATCTTTCCTCCTCCTCGTTCACGGACGTGGCGAGGTGATTGCCCTCATCCCTCACATGAGCTGAACCGTTTGGCTTCGGTCAGACAACCAGGCTTTCCTGTGACCTGCTCCTCCTGTGACCCTCCATCGCCAGCGCGGACCCGTCGCGGCATGAAGGACGTTATCGTCGC
Organism: uncultured Planctomycetales bacterium; assembly: GCA_964403235.1. Classification (GTDB taxonomy): domain Bacteria; phylum Planctomycetota; class Phycisphaerae; order UBA1845; family JAFGLZ01; genus JAFGLZ01. The sequence goes on from CAYOGX010000452.1 coordinate 4,882, forward strand.
CGTCGCAGGCGGACGACGCCCAG
>CAYOGX010000453.1:0-4904 GCA_964403235.1 uncultured Planctomycetales bacterium
GTGGCCGATCGCCCAGACCTTGCCTTCGGTGTAGAACGTCAACTCCTTTCCACCCGGGATCCAGTCGGGATGACCGCCGGACTTGGGGATGCTCGTCCGGCCGCTGCCGTCCGGCAGGATCGTCCACTGCGTCCGCGGCTCGTCGAAGTTGAAGAACAATCGTGCGTCGGGCGACTTCGTGAACCGTAGCCGGTGCCACCGCCGTTCAAACCGGACGGTCTGAACCGATCCGTCCACTCCGACGACGTAGGCCTCCGACGGGTCGTCCGGCGAGCCCTTGCCCTCACCAATCACCCGTCGGCCGAACAGGAACCACTTCTCGGTCGGATGCGGCGGCTGCATCGCCCCCAGGTCTCGCCGATCGACCCGGACGACGACGCGCTGTTCGCCCGTATGTGGATTTGTCGCGATCACACGGGTCCCGTTCTCGTTGACCGCGGCCGTGTAAAACCGGTTCGGATGCCGGAGGCTCCAGTAGCCACGGCCGATCTTCGACCCCTCGGGCGCGGGGAACGGGCGCAGTCGGCCCCCATTGGCGTCCATCAGCCAACGGTTGGGGCTGCCGGTCCGTCGGGTCAGAAACGTGATCAGCGATCCGTTCGCGTTCCAGGCGGGGATGTCGTAGTAGTCGTTCTTGTCGACGGCCGGATCGCACGTCATCCGCCACGCCGGCGCGCCCGTGGTCGAGTCGCGGAACACCGTCCGCTCGGACAGGTAGGCGTCGCCCCTGCGAACGTGGACGAGTTGCCGCCAGCCGCGGCGCTTCGCCAGCTCGGTCAGTCCGTGATGCTTTGTCGGACGCTGTGCGAGCGCCTTGGCCAGCGCCTTCTTCTGGTCGGGCGTCAGTTGGCCGGTGAACTTGACGTAGTCGACCTTCACCGACTTCTCCGCGCCGCGCACGTACAGGCCGACCACCAGCGGTACCTTGCCCGTCCAGCCGAGCGTCTCCGGAACGTCGGCCACGGCCAGTCCGGGCTCGCGCAGGGTGACCACGCCCGACCGCTTCCCCTTCGTCCGTTGGTTGACCAGCGTGACGGCGAACGTGCCCGTCGTCTCGACGACCTTGGCCACGAAATACGGCGTGGCCTTCAGGTCGACGGTCACGGGTGCTCGGTAGATGCTCGTTCCCCAGGTGACCTTCCCGCCGGGCGGGTCGATCAGCGTCAGCACGTTGCCGTCCGTGGTGAACTTGGCAGGTGCCTTGGGATTGTTGGCCCGCCAGTTCTCGACGTCCGCAAACTCCTCGACGAACCCCGCGCCCGACGCGCTGCCGCACACGCAGGTCCACAGCAGGCAGCACGCAACCCAAGACGAAAGGAAACGCCCCTTGCTACCGCGACACCTCCACGTCTTCATCATCCCCATCTGTCCTTCCTTTTCGCACGACGTCCGCCTCGCACCAAAGGTGGATTCACCTCAATTCACGAGGAACTTCAAGATTCGACACGCGTGGCCGCGGCTCTTCGGATTCTTCTGGCTGGTTGTCCGCAGCGTCAGTTCGTGTTTGCCGGCGATCAGGTCCGCATCGAGCATATACACCCAGGGAATGTGGAGGCGCGAGCTCCACTGGGTGAACTGGTCGACGCGCTTGGCCCGCCCGCCGTCGATGGCGAACTCGATCTCACCGACGTCGAACCCCGCCACCACGAGGATGCCGACGGCCGTGCCGGTGAACGTCATCTTCAACGTCGCGCCGGGCTCGGCCGCGACGAGCATCGGGACGTCCCGAAATCCCGGGCGCGTGGCTCCTTGCTTGACGGTCCACGAAGACACGTGCTGCCAGCCGCTGATCACGTGCGCTCGTTTCAGATCAGCGAATCGCCCACGTCCATAGTTGAGCAGATCAACCGGCATGGCTGGGATTGGATGCAGCCGGACCCGTGCGTTGGCGGGTGCGGCCTGTTGCCAGGCGATATCGAACAGACGATCGATGCTCCGCGCGTAGACGCGGTGGCCGAACGGCGCTGGGTGCAGTCCGCCGAACGCCTTCCAATCGAACTCGCCCGCGTCGATCCGATCGGTCACCTCCCTGGCCAGGTCGATCGACGGGATGCCGTAGTGCCTGGTCACCTTCTCGTGACTGACGATCACGGGCGGCGTCTTGCCCTGCCGGACCAGGTCCATCTTTGGCGGATCGACGAAGTACAACACGACGATGTCGATGGACGGATTGTGCCGGCGCGCCTGTCGGACGATGCCTTCCATACCGCGGACGCTCTCGGTGGCGGTCCGGCCGTTGGTTTGGTCATTGACGGCGAACTCGACGAACAGCAGATCGACCCGACCCCGGGAGAACGCATCGCGCTGCAACCGGAATGGTCCGAGGGCGGTGTCGGTCGAGGGAATGCCCGCGTCGATGAATTCGAACTCGGTCCGGGCAAACCGTTTCTGGAGCGACCGGCAGACCATGGAACGCCACCCGTTGGCCATGTGCGTGATGGAGCCGCCAAGAAAGGCGACGCGGCCCGTCTTGCCCTCGGCGAAGCGCGCCCGACAGTTGGCCAGCCCGCGTCGTAGGGTCATGTACGCGTCACTGGCGAGGGGCATGGTGGATGGCGTGCGCTGACCGCCGGGCGCCGGCGGGGCAACCATGACCATTAGTGCGATCAGAATGCCGAGGCCTGCGGCGATTTTCGTGGGGTGGAATTGGCCCGTGCTTGTTCCGTTCTTCATTCTTCCATTCCACTGCCGGTTCGGGTACAGGTCTGCCTATTGAACCCGATTGTGGCCCGAGACGCCGTACGTCCCGCCGGGAAGGAGACGACGACCGTGACATCCATCATGGCCAGACGGAACCGGTTCTTCAGCGTGATCGTGCCGTTGTTGTCGCTCCAGTTCGGTCCGCCCGCCCGGGCGGGTGGGACCCAGGAACGATACTATGCGCATCCGGCGGTTCAAGACAAGCATGGCGTGATTGCGCCGTGGTACAAGGGGCAGAACGGCCAGTGCGATTTTCGGGTGCGGATCGCGGCCGAGACGCTCAAGCGGTATCCGTGGACGGACACGAAAAAGGCCGTCGCCGCCGTGCCCGAATACGTGTTCAACGGCCATTGGCGGATCGCGCCGGACGGCAAGATCTCAATCGCGGACCTGAGGCCGTGGGACAACGGGGATCTCGGCCAGCGTGCGGCCTACGTGCTGTCGGGCCTGGTGGACTACTACCGGTATTCGGGCGATCCGGCCGCCATTGCGCATATCACCCTACAGGCCGACGCCCTGGTCGATCACTGCCTGACGCCGCCCGACCACTCTTGGCCTGAGTTTTTGATCAGCGTGCCCACCCATGGCAAGATCTACGGCCAGTGCAACCCGCGCGGCATGATCCAGTTGGACATCGTGGCGGAAGTGGGCCTGGGCATGGTCCGCGCGTATCAACTGACGGGCAAGACGCGCTGGCTCGACGCGGCCAGACACTGGGCGGAGGTATTGGCCGAGAAACGCTGCCGTAAGCCGGGCCAGCCCCCGTGGAACCGTTACGCCAATCCCGACTGGGTCGGATGGGCGGACCACCAGACGGGCGGTGTGGTGTTCCTGCTGGAGTTCTTCGACGAGCTGATCCGGCTTGGCGTGGCCGGCAAGGACGGGTGCATCATCGAGGCGCGAGAGGCGGGGCTGGCTTACCTCCGCGATGACCTGCTGACCCGATGGACGGTCAACGACGTCTGGGGCCGGAACTACTGGGACTGGGAGTGTCCCGTGCAGGCGGAGAACGTCACCGAGTTCGTCGGGCGGTATCTGATGAACCACCCGAGTGAGTTCCCGAGCTGGCGCTGCGATGCCCGGAACGTCGTGTCGCTGTTCCTAAACCGCACGAGCGTGTCGCCGAAATCCAACGGCGACGTCTACAGCGGCGCGTGGGCGTATCCGGAGTCGGCCGGTTGCTGCGGGCGGAGCCTGTGGTACGGGCCGATGGAGCTCGCCATGGTCTACGCCCAATACGGCGTGCAGGCCGGCAGCGAATGGGGTCGGGAGATGGGCCGACGGCAGATCCTGCTGGCCACCTATGATGGCCACGAGACCGGCGTGGTCGAGGACAACATCGACGGCGGATCGATCGTCGCGGGCGGGTGGTTCAAGATCGCCCATCCCATGGCGCTCAAGCACGTGCTGGGGGCGATGGCCTGGCTGCCCGAGGTCCTGGGCGCCAACCGCGAGAACCACATCATGCGAAGCTCGTCGGTGGTCCGCGACGTCATCTACGGCAGGGGCAAGATCTCGTACAGCACGTTCGATGCGCCGGCCAATACCGTGGATGTCCTGCGGCTCGCGTTCCGGCCGACGGTCGTCAAGGCCGACGGCAAGGCACTGCGTTCCCGATCGGACGCTGGCGCCAACGGCTATCACGTCAAAGGCCTGCCCGGCGGGGACTTCATCGTTACGATCCGCCACGACGGATCGACGGCCGTCGTGGTCGGGGGGAACGATCCGCAGCAGACGACCGAGGACGACGGACTGAAGTACACCGGTCAATGGCAAACGTCAGCGGATACTGACGCCTCCAGCGGCGCGGTTCATGTGGCCTCAGCGTCGGGCGCGGCCATGACGTTCCAGTTTGAGGGCAATCAGGTTCGGCTGATCGGCCGGGCGGACCCGCGCGGTGGATTGGCGGACGTGTACGTCGACGGCGTCAAACAGCTCGTGGGGATCGATTGCTGGAACCTCTCGCCCAGACATCAACAGGTCCTGTACTACCGCAACGGGCTGGCCGGCGGGAAGCACACGTTGAAGGTGGTGGCCCGCGGCGCGAAGAACCCGGTCTCGCAAGGCACGAACGTCACCGTCGACGCGGTGCAGTGGTCGGCGGCGACGGGCGACGGCGGTTTTGGCGAGGGCGGCGGGCCGACCGGACCGCAGCGCGTCATCTTCGGTTACACCGGCCGAACCGATTACGTCGACTCGGCCGG
>CAYOGX010000454.1:0-4896 GCA_964403235.1 uncultured Planctomycetales bacterium
AAGCTGGCGCTTGGCGCAGAAAGCGCCAGATATAGCGATTCACCCACTCCGTGGAGCGGGTGACGGTTCATTGCGTTCATCAGCACGACGCGCCGGGCTGCGATTTCTGCGCCGAGGGGTTGCTGCGGCCGCGCGGCCTGGGTGGCAAGATGTTCAACGTCGAGTTCGCCCGGCGCGCGATCGCGCGGACGGCCCAAGCGGCGCGATCGTGCCTGGACCGCCCGCAGCGCGTGACGCATCTGGGCATGGGTCGTTCGAGGGTCGACAAGGTGGCGTCGAGCCGGCGCGTCCTAGGACCCGACGGCAAGGTCAAATACGCGCGGATGAGCACCTGCAAGAGCGCCGAGGCCCGAGCGGCGCCCGAAGGCGTGATTGATCCGTTCCTGCGGATGCTGAGCTTCTGGGACGGCGACAGGCCCGTCGCCTGTGTCAGCTACTACGCCGTCCATCCGACGTGCAACTACGGGCACGGGGGCATCAGCGCTGAGTTCGCCGGCAGGGCCCGCGCGGCCCGCGAGAAGGCACTGCCCGGCGTTGTCCAGATCTACTTCACCGGTGCCGCGGGCAACATCGCCGTCAGCAAGTACAACGACGGATCGAAGGGGAACCGCCAGGTCTTCGCGAAACGACTGACCGACGCGATGACTGCTGCCTGGGAGGCGACCAGACGGGTGCCGATCGGCGCGAACGTCGTTGAGTGGCGGGTCCGGCCGGTTGCGCTGCCACCTCGCAAAAACCTGGTCGAGGCCAAGCTCCTCGAGCGATTGGGGAACCCCCAGGCGAAGCGGAGAGACCGCATCTTCGCGGCGCGCGACCTGGGCTGGCTGCGTCGTGTCGAGGCGGGTCATCGCATCGAGTTGAGCTGCCTACGGATTGGTCCGGCGTACGTCCTGCACATGCCGGGCGAGCTGTTCGTCGAATACCAACTGGCCGCCCAGAAGATGCGGCCGGACGGCATGGTCTGCATGGCGGCCTATGGCGATCTGGGGCCGGGCTACATCTGCACAAAAATCGCCTACACGCAAGGCGGCTACGAGAGCGGTCCTGTCTCGAGGGTCGCGCCCGCCGTGGAGGGGGTTCTGATGAGCGCCCTTAGCGACTTGCTCAGGTGAACACCGATCGGCGCCGACGCCGGCAGGGGTCTGGTATGGGAGCGAACGTAATGTTGAGAAGGGGTCTATCTCGTGGCCTGTGGATCGTGACGACCGTCGGATGGACTCCTGCGTTGATGGCGCAGGGCCTGACGGTGAATGACGCGCCGCGCCGGCCAGGCGAATGGGGCTTCCGGCCGGCGGACGGGGCGACGTCGGCGACCACGCCGCCCGGGTTCGTGTGGCGTCCGCAGACCGGTGCGTCGAGCTACACGCTGCAGTGCGCCCGCTCCGGCGCGTTCGACAAGGTGGCGTACGAGGCCGCAGGCATCAAGTACAACTGTCATTGTCCGCGGAAGGCGTTCGCGCCGGGCCAGTGGGGCTGGCGATTCCGGTTTGCCGACAAGGACGGCCGTCGGTCGAGCTGGAGCAAGGTTCGGCGTTTCACCGTCCCGCGCAACGCCGTGAAGTTTCCCTTGCCCGAGCGGGCTGAACTGCTCGGGCGGATCCCCAAGACGCATCCCCGGCTGTTCCTTCGACCGGAGGACCTGGGCGAATTGCGCCGGCGGGCCAAGGGAGACCTAAAACCCGCCTTCGATGCGCTGGTCAGGCAATGCGACAAGCTCCTAGCCAAGCCGCCAGTCACCGAGGAACCGCCGACGTACCCCAAGGGGACGGTGCGCAAAAGCGAGACGTGGCGGAAGATCTGGTGGGGCAATCGCCGCCGAACGGTCAGCGTGCTGAACGGCGCGGCGACGTTGGCGTTCACGCGCGAGCTGGGCGGCAAGGACGCATACGGTCATGCGGCCAAGCGCCTGCTGATGGCGGCGGCCGAGTGGGACCCCAAGGGCGCGACCGGCTATCGGTATAACGACGAGGCCGGCATGCCGTACGCCTATTATTTCGCACGCACCTACACGTTCGTCAACGACCTGCTGACCGACGCGGAAAAGGCCAAATGCCGGCAGGTGATGCGCGTCCGTGGCCAGGAGATGTACCGGCACCTGTGTCCGCGGCACCTGTGGCACCCTTACGCGAGCCATTCCAACCGGGCGTGGCATTTTCTCGGCGAGGTGGGCATCGCGTTTCTCGACGAGATCCCCGAGGCCGGCGAGTGGGTCTGGTTCGCGATGAACGTCTTCGCCAACGTCTACCCGGTCTGGTGCGACGAGGACGGTGGCTGGCACGAAGGGTCGGCCTATTGGAACAGCTACGTGTCGAGGTTCACCTGGTGGGCGGACGTGATGCGGTCGGCCGTGGACATCGACGCGTACGACAAGCCTTACTTCTCGAAGGTCGGCTACTACCCGATGTACCTGCAACCGCCCGGCACGGTGGGGGGCGGCTTTGGAGACCAGACCGGGCACCGCAGGTCGGTGCACACGCGCAGGCTGATGACGATCCTTGCTGCCCAGGCGGGCAACGGACACTGGCAGTGGTACGTCGATGCCCACGGCGGCCCGGACAGCGAGGGCGGTTACATCGGGTTCGTGCGCGGCGTTCTGCCCAAGGTCGAGCCCAAGCCGCCGACCGACCTGCCGTCGAGCCGCTGTTTCCGCGGCATCGGCCAGGCCATGCTCAACACCAACCTGCTCGACGCCAAACAGAACGTCGAGGTGATCTTCAAGTCAAGCCCGTTCGGTTCGCAGAGCCACGGGTACGAGGCGAACAACGCGTTTCTGCTTTATGCGTTCGGCGAGCGGCTGCTGATCCGCAGCGGCCGGCGCGACATCCACGGCAGCAAGCACCATCGGCTTTGGATGCACAATACCAAGTCGACGAATTGCGTCACCATCGACGGGGGAAGTCAGATCAGGCACGTCGCCAGCGCCGGGGGCAAGATCACGCGGTTCCACACGTCCGACGCGTTCGATTACGTGTGCGGTGAGGCGGGGCAGGCCTACGGCAAACTGGCCAAGCGGTTCGATCGACACATCCTGTTCGTCAAGCCGGAGCTGATCGTCATCTTCGACCGGCTCGAGACGCCGGCCCCGTCGCGGTTCGAGTGGTGGCTTCACGCGCTCGACGAGATGGCCGTCGGCGGACAGCGCGACATCACGGTCAGTAGCGGTTCGGCTCGATGCCGCGTGTCGTTTCTCGCCCCACAGGACTTGAAGATCGCACAGACCAGCCGATTCGACCCGCCGCCTCGTCCGAGGGTCAAGCTGACCCAATGGCACCTGACGGCCAGCACGCCCGAGCCCGCCGAAACATGCGAGTTCGTGACGCTGATCCGACCGTACCGCGCCAACGAAACGCCGCCTACCCGCGCGTCTATCGACAAGACCGCCTACGGCTATAGCGTCGAGGCGGCGCTGAGCAGCGGCAAGGTCGTTGTCCGGTTGAACGCCAAGGACGGCGCCGCGCTATCGCTCGACGACGTGAGGGCCAAGGGCGACGTGGTTGCGGTTCGATTCGGCGCCGATGGCAAGCGATCCGCCTCGTTCGTGGGCAGGTGATCCCGACACACAACGGCGAATGTCGGGCGTGGCGCGTGTGTCGAGGCCAGGGGCTACGCTTGCGATTCTTGTTCGGAGGGACGGGCGGCGCGCCGGCAGAGATCGGCCAATTCCGTGACGGACTGGCCTAGTTTGTCCAGATCGGCCTCAGCCTGGACACGCTCTTCGAGGGCAATAGCCGCCTCGGTAATGCTCGGGAACCCGTACGTACCGCCCGATCCCTTGAGTTGATGCGCCAGTAGTCGCAGGACCTCCAGGTCCGCCTCCGTCATTGCCTGCTGTATGGCCGACGCCTGTGCGGGGAGGTCCTCGACAAACGCCTGGATCAGATCGGCCAGGTCGGCATCGTCGGCGAACTCGCTGACCAGGGCGGCGGGCTCGCCCTTGGGGGGTGAGGGGGGACGGTCCTCTGATCCGACGGGGGTCTGGGGTTGGGCACTGGCTTTCTGGAGGTACTCGGCCGCCGTAGCCAGCAGTCTCTCGCGATCGATGGGCTTGGTGGCGAAGCCGTCGCACCCCACCTCGAAGCACTTCTGACGGTCGCTGTCCATGGCGTGGGCGGTCAGGGCGACGATGGGAGTTGACAGACCTCTGGCTCGCAGCTCGGCCGTCGCGCCGTACCCGTCCTGCTCGGGCATCTGCATGTCCATCAGGATCAGGTCGAACGGTTCGCCGGTGCTCGTGGCGGCGAGCGCCTGGTCGACGGCGATCCGCCCGTTTTCCGCCACGGTCACGTCGGCGCCGGCCTTTTTCAGCAGGAAGGAGATCAGGCGTTGGTTGTCCGGTCCGTCCTCGGCCAGCAGGATGCGGCCGTGGAGCACCGTGCCCGCCTTCTCGTCCTTGCGTTTCGATGCCTCGTAGCTGCCGAGCTCTTCGCGCGCCGTGTCAATCATCTCCACGTCATCCAGCGGGCCGGTCTCGACCGTCACCGTGAACGTGGTGCCCTTGCCCGGCGTGCTGTATACGGTAATGTCCCCGCCAAGTAACTCGGCCAGTCGCTTGCAGATCGTCAGGCCCAGCCCCGTGCCGCCGAACTTGCGCGTGGTCGAGCTGTCGGCTTGCGTGAACGGCCGGAACAGATGCCCGATCTGCTCGGCGGTCATGCCGATGCCCGTGTCGACGATCTCGAACCGCAGGTGGGGGTTTGCTGCGTCGACCGGATCGTCCATGCCGACAATCATCCGTACGCCGCCGGTCTCGGTGCCGGCACCAGCGCAGCTCGGGCAGACCGAGGGCTACCTGGCGGCGATGCTGTCCGCTGTCGGCTCGGTCGAGCAACTGCAGGAGTGGATCGCGCAGCGCGACGCCGTACCGTCGCCGGGGGTGACCGCGCCGCCGGATCCGGG
>CAYOGX010000455.1:0-4882 GCA_964403235.1 uncultured Planctomycetales bacterium
ACGTTCTCGGGATTGGTTCTCAGGACCGCGACCTTCGACTTCGACATCGGTCATCCTCCGCTGTCACGCCGCCCTTGCGGCCTCCGCTGGCGTCCGTCTGAGCAACGGGGCGGCCTGCCTGTCCGGCCCGCCGCCCCGCTCACTTCCTGGTGCCGAAGGGGGGATTCGAACCCCCACAGGGACAAGCCCCACTGCGCCCTGAACGCAGCGCGTCTACCAGTTCCACCACTTCGGCGGTCCTTCGTGCTCGCGTAGTCTATCCTCCCGTGGTCAGGGAGTCAACCGCGCGAGCCAGTGTGCATTGCACGCTGCGTGCCAGCGACGTGCCCGCCGGTCGACCGGAGCCGTGGATGGTGCTCGGCAACATGCAGGCGACGCGGACGTTCCCGCCCCAGGCCGTCGTCAAGATCGACGATACCCAGCCCGGCATCGCCGAGGGCCTCAACGCCGCCACCTGGACCATCGGGCTGAGCAAGACCGGCAACGAGGTCGGCCTGACCGAAGAGGAGATCGACAAGCTCCCGCCGGACGTCCGCGAGCGGAAGCTGGCACGGGCCGACCTGAACTTGCGCCAGGCCGGTGCGCACTACGTCGTCGAGACGATCGCCGACGTGCCGCCGGTCATCGACCTGATCAACCAGCGATTGAAGGCCGGCGACCGGCCGTAGTGCTATGCTATTCGTCTTCTGATGGGTGGGTGCCCCATGGTTTTAGCTGTGGGGGCCGCGAATAGGCCAGAAATTCGTGTCCCCCACCCCTGAAGAGGTGGGCCACCCTCTCCGCACAAGTTCATCAGAACAGATCGCACAAGGTCCCAGTGTGACCAGACGGTGAGACCATGTCAGTCAGCAAACTGAAGAACTACCTCAACGGTCAGTGGGTCGATCCGCCGAACGCGGGCTGGCTCGACGTGGAGAACCCGAGCACGGGCGAGGTGATCGCCCAGGTCCCGTTGTCGACGGCCGAGGCGGTCGACCAGGCGATCGAGTCGGCGGCCGAGGCGTTCACAGGGTGGAGCCGGACGCCCGTCGCCCGGCGGTGCGAGCGCCTGTTCAAGCTGGCGAACCTGATGCAGGAACAGTTCGAGGAGGTTTCGCGCGGCGTGACCGAGGAGATGGGCAAGTCGCTGCCCGACGCGCGGGCCGAGATGAAACGGGCGCTCGAGAACGTCGAGGTCGCCTGCGGCATGGCCACGCTCCAGCAGGGCGACAAGCTGATCGGCGGGGCCGTCGACATCGACGGCGAGGTGCTCCGCGTGCCGGTGGGCGTGTTCGGCATGATCGCGCCGTTCAATTTCCCCGCGATGGTCCCGTTCTGGTTCATGCCCTACGCATTGGCGGCGGGTAACACGTACGTCCTCAAGCCGTCGGAAGTGGTGCCGTTCAGCCAGCAGCGGATCTTCGAGCTGATCGACCGGGCGGGGTTCCCGCCCGGCGTAGTCAACATGGTCAACGGCGACAAGGTCGTGGGCGAGGCGTTGATCGCCAACCCCAAGGTCAAGGGCGTCTCGTCGGTCGGCGCGACGGCGACGGCGAGGGTCATCGCCGAGGCGTGCGCCAAGCAGGGCAAGCGGTGCCAGGCCTTCGGCGGGGCGAAGAACTACCTGGTCGTCATGCCCGACGCCAAGATCGACCAGGTCATCCGCAACATGCTGACGAGCTGCTACGGCTGCGCGGGCCAGCGGTGCATGGCCGCCTCCGCCATCGCCTGCGTTGGCGACGCGACGTACCAGACAGTGATCGATCAGTTCGTCGCCGCGTCCAAGGAGGTCATCGTGGCCGACCCGCTCGACCCGGCCGTCGCGGACGAGCCGATGGTGATGGGCCCGGTCATCAGCGCCAAGTCCAAACAACGGATCCTGGACCTGATCGAGACGGGCATCAAAGAGGGTGCGACGCTCGCGCTCGACGGGCGGTACATCACGATCCCGAGCCGCGAGGCCGGCCACTACCTCGGCCCGACGGTCTTCACGGACGTCGAGCCCGGCATGACGATCGAGCGGACGGAGATTTTCGGACCGGTCGTCGTGATCACCAAGTGCAACAGCCTCGATCACGCGATCTCGGTCCTCAACAGCCATCACTACGGCAACGGCGCGTCGATTTACACGCAGAACGGCCACTACGCCCGGCGCTTCAAGCTCGAGGTGGACTACGGCATGATCGGCATCAACATCGGCATCCCCGCCCCGGTCGCGTGTCTGCCGTTCGGCGGCATGAAGGCCTCGTGCCTCGCCGATATCAAGGCGCAGGGCAAAGAGATCATCAACTTCTACACTGACAGGAAAATCATCACCGAGCGCTACTGGCCGGAGGAGGAGTAGGGGAATACACGTCAAGACCGGCGCGCCGTCCGACGATCAGAGCCGCGACCGTGAGGGAGCGGTTCGCTGGTGCGAGGTTCCCATCATTCGCTGGTGCGAGATTCCCATCTCGCACCTACTCAAGCAGAAATCCTCTCCTGCTCCTTAGGAAGTATGGAAGGCCAGATCGACCGACCGAGTGAAGGGGAAAAACCCGATCCGCCTCGAGACGCCCCGGCAATGGGAATCCCTTCCCGCGGCGTCTCGAGGCGGATCGGGAAGGGATTCCCATTGCCGGGGGTGCGAGAAGGAATTCTCGCACCAGTCCGAGTAACTGTCCCTGGTCGTGCTGAAGTGCTGCAACACGGCCAAGCGATGCCTCGTTGCTTGGCATTGCTTGACCGTGCCACCCGAAATGCGACAAGCGACTTGGAATATGAGGTCCCCGCGCTGCGCTGGAGGATGCCACACCGCGACTACGGCTTGACACGCATCTCGTCGATGGTTTCGCGGATGGCGCGGAGCAGGTCGCGCATGTCGGCGGGATAGAGCCGGCCGATGTGGCCGATGCGGAAGCAGTCGGCGTTGCTGACCTTGCCGGGGTAGATGACGTAGCCCTTGTCGTTCAGACGTCTGTAGAACTCGTCGAACGAGAAGTTGGGGTCATCGGGGTAGAGGAACGACGTGATGATGTGGCCTTGGCGTTCGGGGGGTAAGTATTCCTTGAAGCCCATCGCCCGCATGCCGGCGATCAGCATCTGGTGGTTGGCGCGGTAGCGGGCGGCGCGGGCGTCGACGCCGCCTTCTTCTCGCAGTTCGCGCAGGGCCTGGCGGAACGCGACGAGGGCGTGGGTAGGGGGGGTGAAGCGGAATTGGCCGTTCGATTCGAGGCCCTTCCACTGGGCCAGCAAATCCAGGCTGAGCGTGCGGGCGTGGCCCTCGGTGGCCAGCAGGGCGTCACGCCGGGCCAGGACGAACGCGAAGCCCGGCACGCCCTCGATGCACTTGTTGGCTGACGAGACGAGGTAGTCGATGCCGCATTCGGCTAGGTCCATCGGCCGGGCGCCGAAGTCGCTCATCGCGTCAACGAAGTAGACCCGGCCCGCTGACTTGACGATCGCGCCGATCTGGTCGACCGGGTTGAAGATGCCCGTGGTCGTCTCGCAGGAGACGACGGCGACGTGGGTGACAGCGGGGTCGGCGGCCAGGGTGCTCTCGATCTGGTCCAGGTCGGGCAGGGCATCCTCGGGGTATTCCAGGACCGCGTGGTCGATCTGGTGGACCGACGCGATCTGGCAGATCCGCCGGCCGTACGCGCCGTTGACGATGACCAGCAGCCTGCCCTCCGGCGGGATCGTGGACGAGACGACGGACTCGATGGCAAACGTGCCGCTGCCCTGGATGGGGATGGCCTCGTAGTCGCCGTCGGGCACGCCCGCCAGCGCCAGCAGCTCCTGCCGGATCTCCCGAACGGTCTGAATGAACTCGACATCTCGTGAGCCGAGGTCCCGCAGCATGGCCTGCTTGACGGTGCGGCTGGTCGTCAGCGGCCCGGGTGTGAACAGGGGCTTGTCTTTCCATCCGCTTGGCCGTCGTTCGTCGCTCATTCCTGACTCCTGTGCTTGCGGGCCGATCTGGCCCTCGCGTACGACTATATCGGGACCACGTCGAAAAGTCCCGGCGGCAGGGTGACCAAGGATCGTCCTTGAATGCCAATCCCTTGAGCGTTGCCTGCGCGGTGGGTGGGTCTTATGATGATCCGGTCGTCAGGCAGCAGATCATTCGGACCCGTTTTCGAAGCACAGGTGGATGATGATCTTTGAACGACACCGGCGGGCGACCGGACGCTCCTGGAGGGTGGGGTTCGCCCTCGGGGGCTTGATGGTCTGTGGCTGGGTGGTGACACCCGCACTGGGGGTCACCGACGAGGAGGTGGATGCCGCTATCGAGAAAGCCAAAAAGGCCCTGCTCAGCCACCAGCAAAAGACGTGGTCCATCCGCGTCTACAAGCGCGACCGCCAGAAGGTCCTCAAGAAGGTCCCCGTCGAAGGCAAGATGGTCGAGAAGCTCATGCTGGAGGAGTGGCAGCAGGTGCCGGCCGAGGTCTTCTTCGGCGAGCCGGTCGAGGAGCTGCCCGACGGCGGCGTCGTGTTTCGAACGACCAAGGGGCGGATCGTCGAGGCGCCCAAGAAGTGGATCGCCTATTGCGTGCCGCCCGGGCACTTCCACCCGGAACGGGAGTCCACCAAGAAAGGCGGTGCGTCGTGCGTGGCCCTGCTGGCGCTGCTCGAGGCGGGCATGACGCACCACAACCGGCAGATCCAGGCCGCGTTGGACTTCATCGAGGGCTACCCGTTGGGGATGACCTACTCGCGGGCGTTACGGGCCAACATCTACGCCCATCTGACGACGCGCGTCCGCGACCGTCGATTGCGCAACCATTTCCGAAAACTACTGAGCGAGGACATTCGTTGGCTCGAGCGGGCGATGTCCGAGGATGGCTGGTACCACTACGGCGCGAAGACGAGCCTCGGCAAGGGCGATCACAGTTGTAGCCAGTTTGGCGTGTTGGGCATGTGG
>CAYOGX010000456.1:0-4879 GCA_964403235.1 uncultured Planctomycetales bacterium
GGTGATCCACACCATCGACTGGACGGGCGGGCCCAAGCAGCTCGCGGCCGCCAAGGCCCGGCACACGTCCGGCGACGCCTGCATCTTCGACCCGATCACCGGCAAGTTCATCCACACGATCAAGTCCAAGGCCGACCGAATCTACGTCGCCGACGTCGCCGGCGACTGGCGCGAAGAGATCATCCTGCTGATCGGCAACGAGCTCCACATCCACCAGAACGCCGCCGCCAACCCCCAGCCCAAGCGCCAGCGCCTATGGCACCAACAGTCCTACCGCCGCGCCAAGATGACGCACAACTACTACAGCCCGTGAGTGCGGGTCGGTGTGAGCATCCCCGTCAGGTGCGTTGATCGTGCCGGTTGATCAGGTCGGGCAGTTCGGTTAGGGCAGTGATGACGTAGTCGGGTTGGACGCGGCCGGTGGGACACCGGGCGTTGGGGGCCTTGAGCACCGAGACCATGCCGACGCGGTTGGCGCCCTTGACGTCGATGTCGAGGGTGTCGCCGACGAACATGGCCTGGTGGGGTTGGACGTCGAGCTCGGCCAGTGCGGTGCGGAAGATCCGCGGGCGCGGCTTGCGGTAGCGCGTGTCACACGAGTAGACCCGACAGGGGAAGAAATCAAGCAGGCCTTCGCGCCGCAGGTGATCGTCGAGTGTCACCCCGGGCACGAATGTGTTGGAGATCATGCCTAGCTTGACAGGCCGGTGCTGTAGCCACCGGAGCAGCTCGTGGACGCCTGGCTCGGGCGTGCCGCGCTCGCGAATGGGCTGATAGAACAGCTCCGCCAGCTCGCGCAGGACGTCGGGTTCGGTGGGCAGGGCCATCTTTCGGTTGATCCTGGCCATGACGTCGAGGGCGTTGAAGTCCCGCCGACTGATGCGGGACCACAGGTAGGCCCGTTCGACGGCGCGGCGTTGGCGACGATGGAAGGTCTCGAAATCGGGCACGGACACGCCACGCTCGACAAGGCAGGCGTGAACCAGGCGTGCCCCCTCGTGGAAGGCCGCCAGGTGATCGACCGTGCCGAAGTTGATCAACGTCTCGCCGAGATCGAACAGGACCGCACGGAGCATGGTGTACACACGATAGCGCTCAACCGATCGACAGCGCAGCGGCGGATTATAGCGTGATCCACCGCCGCCCGCATCAAGCCGCCCGACCGCAGCACGGCGATGGGGGCACCCAAGAAATCGTGGGGTCCGTGTGGCATGGTCAAGGTGCGACCCGTTAGGGTCGTTCCTTGGCCATGTTGCCAAGATCATGTACGACCTCGCGGCCAAGCTCCAGCCTCGTCCCTCGGCTTCCCTTGACCGTGCCGCCCCTCGCCATTGAAATCCAGAGGCATCCCACGGTGATCGTTGGCTGGCTCGTTTCCGGTTCGACCCGGCGTTGTCAGTCTCCTCCCGAGTCGGCAACGCGTGCCGCCGGGCCCTCTGAATTGGTTACGATCGACTGGCACTGCATCGGTTCGGAGCTACAATGATGGCGTTGGGGTGACGATGCGATATGCGACCGTCGCGTTGGGCGCGGGGCGTTGGGATCGGATCATGCACAACAAGCGTTTTCGGATCATCTCGGCGTTGGCCGTCATCACCGGGTGTCTGCTGACAGGCTGTAATCGAGACGCCGCGGACGATCGTGCAAGCGGCGCGGGCGGGCGCAGGGGGCGTCCGAAGCCCGACGCGGAGGACAGGCCGTCCCTGGAGTTCCCCCAGCACGTCCGGAGCAAGGACCCGGCCGTCAACAAATTCATCGAGGCGTTCTACGAGGCCTGCTACCTCGGTGAGTACGACAAGTTCCGGTTGATGATGTCTAGCCGGGTCGACCCGTTCACGCCGGACCGATTCAAGCGGGCGTTGACGGCCGTCGAGTTCGTTCGGATCGAGTCGATCGAGACGCTGCCGGAGGTGACTGACGTGCCGCCGCCGATCTACCTGGTTCGGTCGCGCGTTTTCATCCGCCAGAGCGTCAGGAAGGACGAGCCCGAGAAGACGATCGCGATCCTGGTCTTCAAGGAGGCGGGCAAGTGGGTGATGGCCCCCGCGCCCAAGGCACTGCGCGACGGGCTGGACGCGCTGTACCAAGCCGAGGAGGCCGAGGGCGACGAGGAACAGGCCGACGACGGCGCCGGCTCGCCACAGCCGGAATCGAGCGGCGGGCCGACCTGACAGGCCTGCCGCGGCGCGGCCCGGGCGCACGGGTGCCTCATCGTAGCGCAACCCGGGGCTCACGGGCCAGGACAGTTCTCGAGACGGAGGTCCCATGTTCAACTACGACTGGTGGCACGGCCCGGACAGACAGCTCCAGATCGACGAAGCGAAGCTCCGCTGTGCGAAGCGCCGCTTCGCCGACCTCGAGTCGCTCGATGAACCGGCCGACTCGGAGCCCGGCCGATTCCTCGCCGAGCTCGAGGTCCACACCGTCATCTACCTCCGCGACGGGTTCAGCTACGAGGCCGGCGAGCTGATCGAAGGCCCGAGCAAGTCCTACATGGTTTGCGAGGTCATCCCGATGGAAGAGTCGTGGCAGACCGGCGGGTTCGTCGCCTCACTGCCCTTCGAGGAGATCATCCGCGTCGAGGTCTTCGCCATCCACCCGTCCGAGAAGCCCCGCGAGACACCGCACATCACCGGCTTCCGCGCGACCGGCGAGGCCCCGTCCCGCGAGTAACCCCGCCCACCGGCGTACCTCTCGCATGCGGGGAGGGGAGCGCGACGAGGCGTCGCGGTCCGGCATGTCTCGATGCCCGGGCGGGCCGAACGCCGCCAATTCCCATGGACCCAGAATCAGCTTGCGACCAAGACGACTGCCAACGGTCCTCGCAATGCCCTTGAGCCCACGCTTCAGCAACCGACAAGGAACGGGATGACCCGCTGGATTATCGGAGGCCCTGAGGACGTCGCTTGCGACACCGGTGTCCCCCAATGACCCGTGCTGCGACGGGATTAGGGCGTGAGGTCGGATCTGACGATCATCGCGCCTCGCCTGGCAGGGATACTGGGGAGCGTAGCTGAAACAGGCCTGGCGGCTGACCGATGAAGTCTGATGGCATGCCAGTAAGGGCTGGCGTCGAGAACGGTACAGCCGAGGCGAGCAGTAGGTCTGAAGGAGAGATAATCGTGGCGAGGTACAGCGTGTTACTGACGGGGTTGCTGGCGGTAGCGATCGTGTTCCCCATGATCGAGGGTTGTTGCATGACCGGCACCCAGAACCCGATCGCTGCGGCGACGGCGGCCGCGAAGATCTTGGGTGACGTGGAGGCACTGCAAGCGGCGACCACGCAAGAAGAGGTCCTTCAGGCCATTGACCAGATAAGCGACACCGTTGCTGCCATGACAACCAGCGAGATCGCCTCGGCCGTCAACCTCGTGGCCGGGCAGAACTGGTCGCTTGACGACGCCCAGTCAATCAAGGACTTGGCGGCACAGATCGACGACGAAGCGATCCAGGCCTTGTCCCAGGTCGAGCTGACGGATGGCAACACCGACCCGAACACTATCGTGGATGTCCTCGGCGGGGCGGACGTTACCGTCACCGATGAACAGATCGATCTTCTCCAAGGGGCCCTCAACAACCTGTCCGCAGACCTGGGGGGAACACTCGGAGGTTAGGACGGGTCGGGGCGGCTTCAGACGGGGCGGACCCATCCCATTGGGAACGCGCTGGACGATCGGCTGGGGACATTCGGCGGAACTGCCCTGCGCCAATGTTGCGCGGACTAGTTGACGCCGCACAACGTCATGATGTCAGAGTCGGCCACAGACCCGAGGCAGACGCATGAGTCGGCGCCGCTGTAGTAAACCCATATCTCATCCGGGTTGACCCTGATTCCGCCGCACGAGTAGACCACATTGGGGATGTCGCCCATTCGTTCGTACGGTTCGCGCGGCGACAGCAGGGGGTTCGGGGTCCGGCATATGACTTTCGTTGGATCCTCCAGGTCGAGGAACACGGCACCCAGACGGTATATGGGCCCGTACGAGGTCATCTTCAGCCCGTGGTAGATTTCCAGCCAACCATGATCGGTTTCGATGGGGGGCACTGACGCACCGATGCGGAAGGAATCCCATGCCCCGTCCCGCATCTCAACGAGGATCTGGGAGTCACCCCAGTGTATCATGTCGTGGGAAAACGAGATCCAGATATGACCCTTGTCGCCTGCTATGGGCCTGTCCAGCCTGGCGTAGCGGCCGTTGAACTTCTTCGGAAAGAGCGCGCCATCCTTGTTCTCAGGCTGCGAAACGATCGCAATCCTCTCTACCGCCCGAAAGTCCCTCGTTCTGGCAAGGGCGATTCTCGCGCCGTAGCTGGAGGCAGCGGTGTACATGATGTAGTACCACCCGTCGAGGTAGGTGATCCGGGCGTCCTCAACGCCGTTCTTCTCAAACTTCGCGAACTCGCCCTCCTGGGCAGGTATCATGAAGGGTTGCTGGTCGACCCTGAAGTCGATGCCGTCCTTGCTCCGGGCAACCATGAACCATGACGGTCCGGCCTGGCTTTCAACGCGCAAAAGCACGATGAACTCGTCTCCCAGCATTGCGACCCCTGCGTTGAAGACGGTGTTGCACGGGAAGGGTATGTCCTTGCCCGTTATGATGGGGTTGCGGGCATAGCGGTGCATTAGGTCCTGTCCCTTTATGAAGTCAGCCATGGCCTTCTCCTTTCTGGGAACCGCGGCCACCGATGGTACTGCTTCCGATGTTGGTTTAACAGCCTGGACATGCTCGCCTGGCGCCGGGCGCTGCGGAGCCCTCCGCCACGTGGCGTCGCTGGGAATGTCGGACTGACACTCAAACTGGTAGTATGGCCGGGGGTTGATCAGCCGCGTAACGGTGGAGGACAGACGGTGCACATCGATATCCGAGTTCTGTGGATC
>CAYOGX010000457.1:0-4878 GCA_964403235.1 uncultured Planctomycetales bacterium
GGGATCGCCCGGGGGCCAACGCGCTTCGTACGTCGGCGCCCATCACGTCGGTGATGAGGCCATCTGCCTCGACGGCGTGTCGTTTCGCTATCCGGAGGGGGTGTTGGCGCTGGAGGACATCAACCTGCACGTAGTGGCCGGGGCCACGTTGGCCGTCGTCGGCCCGAACGGCGCGGGCAAGACCACATTGCTCAAGATCATCCTCGGGCTGCTCGAGGGATACAGCGGGCGCGTCCGCGTGGTGGGCATGACGCCCGCAGAGGCCCGCCACCATGGCAACGTCATCGGCTGGGTGCCCCAGCACCACCGACTCGATTGGACGTTCCCGGTGACGGTGCGACAGGCGGTCCGGATGGGGTTAGTCGGCAAGACGGGTCCGTTCCGCCGACACGGGCGCGACGATCTCGACTACGTCGAGCACGTGATGGGCGTGCTGAGGATCGACGCCATCGCCGGTCGCCCCGTCGGCGAGCTGTCGGGCGGGCAGCAGCAGCGGGCCATCATCGCGCGGGCGCTCGCGCCGCGCCCGTCCATCCTGATCCTCGACGAGCCGACGGTCGGCGTGGATCAACCGGGTCAGGCGATCTTCCGGACACTCCTGGACGACATCAAACGCGAGTTCGACCTCACGCCCGTCATAGTCTCACACGACCTGCGGACGGTGCTGTCGAGTTGCCAGCGGATCGCCTGTCTCAACCGCCGTCTGCACTTCCACGACGCGCCGCAGAACCTCAGCCAGGAGCTGCTCAGCCGCGTGTTTCAGTGCACGATCGAGGGGCTGTTCTCCGCCACCGGCCAAGCCCCGCCGCCGGAAATCACCCATAACGGACGCAGACCCATCGGCGCGTGAGCTAGACGCGTTCTCGACGGGCGTAGCGCCCTGGGCCTCACCGAACGAACCCCGTCGGGCGCGGACAGCAACCTGGCGAAGTGCCGCTAGCCGGCCTCGGGATCGATCGTCTTGACGACGCCTGCGAGGACCGGCGGACGCAGACCGGACAAGACCAGGTAGACGATGAATCCGACGATGAACGAGTAGACACCCGTCGGATGCCACCCGGCCAGGATCTCGCTACCCAATGCCTTGGTAACCATGCCGTTGTTCGAGATGCCGACGACGAAGCCGATGAGCCAGGCGGCGTACCCGGCGACGTTGACGCCCTGCCTCGGCCCGGACCATTTCCGCCCGGAGAGGAGCCAGTCGGCGGCCATCGCCCCGACCACCGGCCCGAACGATGCGCCGATCAGGCCAAAATAGGGGGCCAGGTTCGCGGACGCGCCTGTGACGGCCAGGGCAATCCCGATCGTCACGCCACCCATGGTCAGCGGGATGCGCGACTTGGGACTGCCCAGCATCGTCGACAGGCTGTTGCCGATGATGAACGAGCAGAAGCACGCCGGCGCCATCGACCCGATGGCAAAGAGGATCAGCATGATCTTGGCGATGGTGGGGCTGAGCATGGCCAGCGCATCGCCGTAGAACCAGCTCTGCATGTTCGGGTCTTTTCCGTGGGCCCCGGCAACCGTCAGGACGCCGAGACCGGCGGCAAAGAGGGTGGCTACGAAGATCCCGCCCAGACCGCCCAGTTGCACGTCGCGCTTGTTTCGGGCGTTCGTGCAGAAATCGGCGCCCGCCGCGCCGGCGGTGGCGAAGAAGCCCACGATCATCTGGATGACCAACAGCATGCCTGCATAGGCGGGCCAACTAGGGCCGGTATCGGCCGGTGCCGTGGCGGCGGGTGCCGGACTTGAGAAGTCGCCAATGCTACCCAGCGCGAAGATCAGGCCCAGAATCAACATCACGATCGGAACGATCGGGAAGAACTGGCTCATCTTGGCCACGTAATCGATGCCCTTGGCCCCGAAGAAGGCAAAGATATAGCCCCACAGGATGGCAAAGATCGCAAACTTCAAATCAAAGGCAGCAGCAAAGCCCGGCTCCTCCGGCCCATACATGGAGATCGCGGGTTGGCCTAAGCCGTTAAGAATGAGCTTGGCCGCGAAGAACGTGGCCACGCTATACCACCCGATTTGCAGCAACCCCATGAAGATCCCGGGTAAGAAATAGCCGCCCTTGGTCCCAAAGGTGCTCGTGCCCACGACGTACAATGGCAACCCCGTGCCCATGCCCAGCATGCCCGGCACGAAGTAAAAGAGGAAATGGCAGATCAGGCCGGCCAATACGATGCCCAACAGGACCATGGCCAGGCTGCTTAACTGGAGGGTGCTTCCCAACTCCTGGTAGAACGCAAACCAGAGAAAGATGCCGGCATAGGACGGCATCGTGTTCTTGTACCATGCCGCACGCGCTTCGACCGCTACGGGCTCAGTCGATCGGATGTACGCCGGTAGGTCGTTCGTTGCCATGGCAGTCCCTTTCGTGTGTGAGGTGAGGAGATGCGCTATTCCTGCGAGGATTCCAACGGCTCCAGGCCCGCGTGTCAAGGACATAGATCCACAGGACAGTTTTCTGCTTCGCGTCGGTCGGAGGTCGCGTTGGTCGATTCGCTGCTGGTCTGGGCGGCGCGTCCTGGGGTACATTACCTGTATGAGTGAAGGTCGGGCCCAAGATCCGTCGACGCAAGGTGAACCGATTCTCGCCGACGAGGACGCGCGCCTCGGCTGGACGAACCGGCTCGTTCCGGCCGCCGTCGTGCTGGTGACGGTA
This sequence comes from uncultured Planctomycetales bacterium, assembly GCA_964403235.1. Taxonomy (GTDB): domain Bacteria; phylum Planctomycetota; class Phycisphaerae; order UBA1845; family JAFGLZ01; genus JAFGLZ01. Next base: position 2,669 of record CAYOGX010000457.1, read on the forward strand.
CTGGCGTTCCTGCCGTCGCTCGGCAACGGCTTCGTGAACTGGGACGATCCCATCAACTTGGAGGGGAACCCGCACTATCGAGGGCTGGGCTGGAGCAACCTTCGGTGGATGTTCACGACGTTTCATGCGGGCCCGTACCAGCCGCTGAGCTGGGTCACGTTGGGGGCAGACTACGTGGTCTGGGGCATGGACGCGCGGGGGTATCACCTGACGAGTCTACTGTTTCACGCGGCCACGGTATTGGCGTTCTATTTCCTGGCCCTGCGTCTGTTCGAGCGGGTTGCCGGTAGGGTCGCAGGCAACCGCATACAGGAGATGCAGATCGCCGCCGCCGTGGCCGCGCTGCTGTTCGGGGTGCATCCATTTCGCGTTGAATCGGTCGCGTGGGCGACCGAGCGCCGGGACGTCGTCAGCGGTCTATTCTTCATGCTGACGCTGCTGGCGTATCTGCGGGCCTGCGAGCCGGGGCGGGACTCGAGCGAGCGCCTGCGGTGGCTGGGCGCTTCGCTGTTGGTCTATCTGGCCTCACTGCTCGGTAAGGGCATGGGCATTACGCTCCCGTTGGTGCTGGTGATCCTGGACGTCTATCCGTTGCGACGGCTGGGTACCGGTCGCGGTGACTGGTTCGGTCCAGAGGCGCGGGGGGTTTGGTTGGAGAAACTGCCCTATCTAGCCCTGGCTGTGGTCATCGGCGCGGTGGGTGTAATCGGGCAGATTAGCATGGGTGCGGTCGCGACGTTGGGTCAATACGGATTGGAGCGGCGGATCGGCGTGGCGTTGTTTGCGACGGCCTTCTACCTGTATCGAACCGTGATGCCGGTGGACCTGTCGCCGCTGTATCCGATGCCCAGGCACTTGTCGTTGACGGAATGGCGGTACGTGCTCAGTGCGGGCGTGTTGGCGGCGATCACGATCGTGGCCGTGCTAGCGCGGCGGCGCTGGCTGGCCGGGCTGGCCGTCTGGATCAGCTATCTGGGCATGCTCGCCCCGGTCACGGGCCTGACGCAAATGGGCCCGCAGATCGCCGCGGATCGGTACACCTACCTGCCGTGTCTGGGATGGGCGCTGCTCGGCGGCTGGGCGGTAGGGTGGGCCAGGCGCGGCCGGTTCGTGGCGACGATCGTAAGGGTCATGGCGGGACTGGTCGTTGTCGTCCTGGGTGTGCTGACGTGGCGGCAGACGACGATCTGGCACGATTCGGTGTCGTTGTGGGAACACGCGGGCCGGATCTATCCGGGCAGCCACCTGATCCAGCGGAATTGGGGCGCGGCGTTGGGGGCGGTGGGGGATCGGCCGGGGGCGGCGGTCCATTATCGCGAGGCGGTCCGGCTGGCGCCGGAGTCGGGCGAGGCGCACAACAATCTGGGTTTGGCCCTGGCGGGGCTCGGCGAGGTCTACAAGGCCGTCGAGCACCTGCGAACCGCGATTGATCTGAAGCCCACGGACGGATCATTCTACTACAACCTGGCCAACACGTACGTGAAGCTCGGCCGACTCGGGCAGGCCGTCAAGAATTACCACCTGGCCCTGAAGCACCGGCCGAGCCTGGTGCAGGCGCGGATCAACCTGGCCAATACGCTGAGCCGTCTGGGAAGGGACGACGAGGCCGAGAAGCAGTGGCTGCTCGCGATCGACGAGAACCCTCAGGCGGCCTCGGCCTATGCCAACTTGGCGACGGAGCTGATCCGCCAAGGGCGAAATGCCGAGGCCGTTAAACTGCTGCGCTCGGGCATCCGGGCGTGTCCGGCGGATGGCCGGTTGCGCCTACTTCTGGAGAAGGCGCAGCCGGCAAGAGCGAACCGGTAGGACCGCACCGGCGGCAAACCGCCAGTGGCACACGGGTGGCGCTGTCGACGGCGCACGGGTATCGCGTGGATTGAGATGATCGATGGATCGGGCCAATTTGACGTGATCGTGGTGGGCGGCGGCCATGCCGGCGTCGAGGCGGCGTGGGCATCGGCTCGGCTGGGGGCGGCGACCGCGCTGGTGACGCTGCGGGCCGAGGCGATCGCGCGGATGTCCTGCAACCCCGCCATTGGCGGACTGGCGAAGGGACAGATCGTCCGCGAGATCGATGCGCTGGGTGGGCTCATGGGCCTGGCCATCGACGCGGCCGGGATCTAGTTTCGCATGCTGAACCGCAGCAAGGGCCCGGCCGTCTGGGCGCCCCGGGCACAGGCGGATGAGAGGCTGTACACCGCACGCGTCCG
>CAYOGX010000458.1:0-4869 GCA_964403235.1 uncultured Planctomycetales bacterium
CTCGATGTTCGGCGCCAGGAACCGGCAGCGCCGGCCGCCGGTGGTGAGGCTGCCCCAGGTGATGATGAGGTTGCGGCCGGTGTAGCTCTTGGACTTGGCGTAGTGGATCGCCTGGTCGCGCCGCAGCCGCAGGGCCAGGTTGCCCTCGACGTCGCGGATCATCGCGAGCATGTCGCTGGGGCCGCTCGACCCGAACTCGTCGTTGATCACCTTCAGGTTGTTCCGGACGGTGATCGACCAGGACATCACCGGGACCTCGACGCCATCGAGCGTCACCGACCCGATGATCGCCAGGGCCGGGCTCCCTACCGTGGTCTCCGCCGGCAGCCACGGGCACACCGGCAGGGTCGTCAGCGCAGGGGGGATCTCCCCGGCCGCCAGCGTCAGCCGGTTGAGGGCCTGGTCGACGGAGTCGATGTGGTACCCGGCGCCGCCATTGTCCTCGTAGGTCCCGTCGGGCTTCAGCAGGGCGACGACCGTGTCCGCCTCGAACAGCTCGTAGTCGCCGGCCTCGGTCAGCTGGATCCGGTTGTTCACGCCGTCGGTAGTTCCGAAGTGCGCCCGGTGGCTGGCGTTGTGCGCCGTGCCGTGGCCGGAGAAGCTGCACTTCACCTCGTCGCCGCCCGAGCCGGAGAGGGTGAGCTCGTCGACCCTGCAGCCGTTCATCACCTCCTCGCTGACCCGGCTCTCCTCCCTGGCGATCTGCAGGGAGGGCGGGTGTTGGGTCTGGTTGAACGAGTAGGTGATCGTGGTGTAGTCGTTCGCCACCTGGCCGAACGCGGCCTCCAGGGCGTCGGACATGTCGGGCAGCACACCCGCCGACCCCGACGGGATGAAGTAGGACTCGGCGCCCCACGGCATCTCTTCGCGCCGGCTCAGGCGCTCACGGCGGTCGCGGGTGGTCGCGTCCTTGTCGTCGCGGTTCACCCGCTCCTGTCCGTAGCCCATGGACGACGACAGGATCTTCATCGCGTCGGCCGAGACCGGCTTGACGAAGACGCCGCAGGTGGCCTCCTTCTTCAGGAAAAAGCGTTCCTCGCGTCCGAGGGGATAGAGTTCGGTGTTGCACGTCATCGGTCACTGCCTCCCTTCCCCTTGGTCGGGGCCCGCCTGGAAGTCTTCCGGGTGGTCTTCTTCTTCCCCGGCGCCTTCCGGCTGCCGGTTCCCTTCTTCTTCCCCGCCGGGCCCTTCCGCGCAGAAAGCGGGATGGGCTGCCCCGGACGAGGAGCGTTGTCCGCGGCGACGGGGTCGTCGAGGATCTTGAACATGCCGCCGTAGCGGGCGACGGTGGACAGCGGAAGATCGTACTCTTCGCCGGGAGCGAGGTAGACGCCGCCGATCTGCATCGACCGCGGCGCGCCCTTGTACTCGACCAATCCCGTGGGCTCAGGCTCGCTCATGTGCTCCTCCGTCCCCATCAATTCTCGTCGATCCTGCGGTGTCGGATCGTCTCGACGTCGACATACGAGAACCCCTTCTCCGCCAGGGGCCTGCCCTCGTCCGTGTCCTTGCCGACGATGCTGATCAGGTGGATGCAGTCGCCGAACCGGTCGACCCTCAGCGCCTTCCACAGCGCGACCTCAACGTCGGCGAGCAGGGCATTGGCCTGCGTCCGCCTGCTGTCGTCGTCGGCCTGGAGGATGTCCGGGTACACGTAGATCCGCCAGGGCGTCCGCTCCCTCGTCATCATGCCCGGCTGGTCCTCGTTGACCACCGTACCGCGCTGCTTGAACCCGATGTAGGGGCGCGCCGTCTGGTCCGCCTGCTCGGGCGTCTCGACCTGGTATTCCACCGTCGTCGGGTCCGAGCGGTAGTTCAGCAGCCCGGCCTCGTCGTAGGTGGCGGTCGTGTCGATGTCCTCGAGCGCGGTCTTCAGCGCGTCGCGCACGTCCTCGCGTACCGTCGTCATCCTCTGGCCCTCGCGCTCTTGATCTGGCCCGCGGCCTTCTCCAGCGCCTTCTCGCCCAGCAGCCGCCGTACCTTCGGCTGGAACCGTCGCCCCGCCTTCATCAGGTACTTCTTGCCCTTGATGCGGGTGAACGGCACGAGGACGTACAGCGGAACGCCGGTCATCTCGTCAACCAGCACGGGCCTGCCCTTGCGGCCGGGGACGAAGCCGAGGGGACGCCGGTAGTGTCGAGGCCAGATCCCCGCGCGCTTCAGCGAGTCGTCGAGGGGGATCGCCAGGTTCTTCCTCGGGGGCTTCGGCCGGATCACGCCGCCCGGAAGGTAGCCGGTGCCGACGTCCTGGACCTTGGCGTAGACGACGTCGGATGTCACGCGGCCCTCGATCTTGGTTCCTCCCCCAGTGAGTTCCCGCTTGACGGTAAACGACTGCTTCAGCTGGCGGCTCCGCGGGAACTCCGCGTTCAGCTGGATCTTGATGTCCCGCTCGATCGCCACCAGCGCCTTGCCGTGCTGCTGGGCGAACGCCTCGGGAATACGCTCGGCGAGCCTGTCGAACAGGTTGCCCCTGCGCATGCGGGCCGGGACCTTGACGACGACCTCCATGACTACCGCCCGAACCCAGCCGGACGCACCCACTTCTTTAGCAGTCGCTCCACCTCTGCGGGCGGCTTGTCGTCGACGATGTTGACGGACCCGTCGGCCATGTTCTCGGTCTTCACTCCGTGGGTCTTCCGCTCCCACGTCTTGATGGCGAACGCGCCCCACCGGAGCACGGCCCGGCGGATGTCCGGGGGGATCGAGTCCTTGTCCGTCCAGCCGGGCCGGTAGATGACCCGCACGTTGTCCTCGCCGTCAGCGAAGCAGAAGATCTGGTTGGTCGCGCTCTGGGAGTACACCGCGCGGATCTGCCCCACGGTAGACTTCTCGGGCTGGTCGTCGCTGATGTCGAACAGGTAGCTGTCGACCTCGGTGTCCGCCGTCCACTCGCGGGTCGTGTCGCTGTGGATGGACGTGACCGAGAGGATCGGCGCCTGGTCGGTCTCGAGGTACCGAGTGCCGTCGCCGTCGAGGTACTCCGTGACGTCCGAGCCGGGGTCGAACAGGGTCAGCCCGATGTGGGTCTCCACCGCGCGGACGACATCCTCGAGGACCGAGTCGATGAGGGTGTCGAGGCCTGCGCCCGTGATGAGCAGGGCGGCCTTGAGTTCGGCCTGCCAGACGTGCGCCACAGGTCAGCCCTCCGCGCCCAGGGCCTTCCCCGGGCTAGATGTCGAGGTACTCCACCGCCAGGACGAACCCGGTGGTGTCGGTGGTCGCCAGCTGGATGTTGCCCGCGCTGGTGACGCTGGCCTCGTCCAGGTAGTTGCCCACGGTACCGTCCGCCCGGTAGCACGCGAGGATGATCGCCGACGTCTTGATGTCGTTCGACTCCTCGTCGGCCACGGCGATGTTCGTCGCGGCGGTCGTTCCCGCGACGGTGATCGTCTTCTTGTTCTTCAGGATCTCGGCGAGCTCGGGAGTGAACACCGCCTCGAGCTTCTGATCCAGGATCGCCCGACTGGTCATCGTTTCCTCCTGCGGGAAGAGGGGGCCGAAGCCCCCGTCATCCGCTCAGGTCACCTACCGCGGGATGTTCCGCAGGAACGCGACCGGGTTCACGGCGGTGATGTCGTACACCATCTCCTCGAAGTCGCCCCGCTCGAAGCTGGCCAGGGCCACCTGGCGGCTCAGCGGCAGCGGCACCGAGATGATGTTGAGCCGCTCACGCAGCCCGTAGGCGAACGACTTGGTGTTCACCGTATAGACGTTGGTGAAGGTGTTCGGGCCGCCCGCGGTGTTGTATCCGGTGGCGCTCACGTCCTCCTTGGAGGTCTCGGTGATGATCACCCGCATCCCGTCGATGTTGCCGATCTCGCCGTTGAGCACGGTGGCCTGCGGGCCGTACTTGTCCAGGGTGATCAGCTCGGGGATCCGCATCAGCTGGCTCTTGGCCCGGACGCCCGCGATGATGGCGCAGTCCTCGGGGTTGGCCCCGTAGACGCCCATTTCCTTGACCCCGTCCCGCAGCTTGTTCAGCGTCACGTTGACGCCGTTGCAGTTGACGATCGCCGCGACGTTCGTCATGGCGCGCAGGCCGTCCCACAGGCGCTCCGAGCGGGTCGCCAGCGCCGGGTCGGCGTTGACGTCGTTGTCCGGGTAGGTCGCCGTGAGGTCGCCCATCAGGACCGCCCGATCCTTGGCCTTGGCATGCGCCACCTGCAGCTTCATCCGGGTCTTCTCGACCACCCGGATCACGCTGTCCGCGTCCAGCTGGCTGGAGATGCTGACCCGCGCCTGGATGTCGACGGCCCCGAAGGTCGTCTTGTAGGTGGTCGGAGTGATCGCCGGCATCAGCGACGCGTTGGCGTACACGTCGTCCGAGTCGGTCTCCGACCCCTTGCGGGCGTCCAGGTCAGGGCCCTCGATGGACTCGTCGTGGTTGTTGCTCTTGCAGGGGATCTCCTCGAAGAGGGTGATCACCTTGGAGGGCAGGCGGTACTGCTCGTGCAGCCGCGGGGAGAAGGTGGTCGGCACCCAGTTACCACCCTCGGTGGCGGTGCCTTCGTCCATCGCCTTGGCGACCTCGCGGAATGCGCTCTTGTAGCGCGCGCCCAGGTTCGACTCCTCCATGAGCCACTGGCGCAGGCCGGCGGCGTTGCCGTCCCAGTCGCGATCGTGCTGGCCGATCCGGAACGCCAGCATCATGTCGTCGCAGGCGGCCTGGAACTGGCCCACCTCGGGGGTGCGCCCCGGGTCGTCCACGTCCATGCCCTGGGCGGCCTTCATCGAGTGGAAGAGATCGCCGGGGCTGCCGGCGCCCTCGTCCGGGCCCCACGGGGTCTGCCGGGCGGGAACGTCGCCAGCGGCCTTCTGAAGCTTGGCCCAGCGTTCGTCAGAATGGTCAATCGTATGCATAGCGTT
>CAYOGX010000459.1:0-4862 GCA_964403235.1 uncultured Planctomycetales bacterium
GTGACGGTGTGTCTGACCGGCGGCGAGAAGCAGGCGGATACGCTGGCGTCGCAGATTCGGCTGGCGGCCAATGAAAAGGGGTTGGACCTGACGGTGGCCGTCGACTGCATCACCCGGCAGTGCGAGCGCGAGTTCGTCGACAACCTCAAGGAGGACCCGAGGCAGTACGACGCCGTGCTGAGCATCGCCTGCGGAGCGGGCGTGCAGTTCATGTCGGACGTCTTCGAGGACGTGCCGTTCCTGCCCGGGCTGAACACGTCGTTCCTGGGCTACAACAAGGAGCAGGGCATCTGGGAGGAGAACTGCCGCGGGTGCGGCGATTGCGTGCTGGCGTGGACGGGCGGGATCTGCCCGATCGCGCGGTGCAGCAAGAGCCTGATCAACGGCGCCTGCGGCGGGACGGACAAGGGCAAGTGCGAGGTTAGCCAGGACATGGACTGTGCCTGGTATTTGATCTACGAGCGGCTGAAGGCCCGGGGCAAGCTGGATGAGCTCCGCAAGATGCGGACCGCGAAGGACTGGTGCAAAGACCGCGGGGCCGGTGTCCGTCGGTTGGTCCTCAAGGAGATGGTCGAAGAGGAGACAGCAGGATGAGTGAATCCGTCAGCGATCTACAAGCGACCCTGGAGGCCGGCACGTTCGCCGTCACCGGTGAGATCGGTCCGCCCAAGGGCACGAACATCGCCCCGGCCCTGCACGAGGCCGACGAGTACCTCAAGGGCAACGTGGTGGCCGTCAACGTGACCGACATCCAGACGGCCGTGATGCGCTTCGGCAGCATGGCCACCTGCCACTTGCTGCTCGACCACGGGATCGAGCCGGTATTTCAGATGGTCTGCCGCGACCGAAACCGGCTTGCGCTCGAGAGCGATCTGCTGAGCGCGTGGGGTCTGGGCATCCGTAACGTGCTGTGCATCACGGGCGACCACACGACGATGGGCGACCACCCCGGGGCCAAGCCGGTGTACGACCTCGACTCGGTGGGGCTGGTCGAGGCGGTCAGCCGGCTGGAGAGCGGCACGGACATGGGGGTTGACATGAAGGGCAACCCCAACAAGCTCGACGGCGTGCCGAAGTTTTTCACGGGCGCGGTCGTCACGCCGTGCGCCGACGAGGTCGAGCCGCAGATCATCAAGCTCGAGAAGAAAGTCGAGGCCGGTGCCCAGTTCATCCAGACGCAGGCCGTGTACGATCCCAAGGCGTTCGAGGACTTCATGAAGCGGGTCGCGCACATCAAGGTGCCGATCATGGTGGGCATCGTGGTGCTGAAGAACCTGGGGATGGCCAAGTACATGAACCGCAGCGTGCCGGGCGTGGTCGTGCCCGACGCGATCATGGACCGCATGAAAGACGTTCCCAAGGAGGACAGAAAGAAGGTGGCGACCGAGATCGCGGGGGAGCTGGTCCGCGACATGAAGGACATGTGCCAGGGCGCGCACCTGATGACGCTGGGCTGGGACGACACCGTGCCGGGCATCATCGAGAGCGCCGGGTTGGACGGTCAAGGGGGTTGATCGACGGTCAGGGGGTAGGGTTTAGGGTTCAGGGTTTGGGGTTCGGGGTCTGGCGGCATTGGTCGACCAACAGACCCTAGACCCTGAACCCTGACCCCTGACCCCCAAGCCCTGAAGCGAGCAGGTCGTGTCGCATTCACGTTCTTCCGATACGCGAGACGGCAGCACCGAGACGGGATCGGGTCCGCGGCCAGCGGTGATGGCGTGCTGGGTCGGGCTGGGTGTGATCCTGGTAGTCGCCCTGTGGTTGCGCGTCTACCTGGCCGGCACGCCGGGGTATCCGGCCGACCTTCAGTGGTTCTACATGTGGGCCAGCGCCGCGCACCGGGGGAACGTCGGATCGCCGTATCTGCTGGAGGGGAACGCGGCCAGCAACTACCCGCCGGGGTATGTTCTGGTGCTGTCGCGCGTGCCCTGGTTGTACGAGCTGTTTACCGGCCAGCCATTCTGGCAGCCACCGGACAAGTCGACGGGGCAGGTCGACGAAGTGGAACGGGCGTTCGCCATGTTGAACGCCCGGCGGGACCTGGTGAAGGTCCAGGACCTGGTGGTTCATTACAGCAGGGACGACACCGATCGATACCGGGCCATCATGGAGCAGGGCCTGGTCCGGTTGAACAAGTATGGGCTGATCACGCGCGATGAGTTCGGCCAGATGCAGGCGGCGCGCCTGGCGGACCCGGATCGGTACGCAGAGCTCCTCGAGCCGGTGGCGGCGCGGATCGAGACGGCGCTGACGACGCGCCTGCCCTACGTCGTACCGGACCGGATGCGTCAGTTGGCGGTCTGGATCAAGCTGCCGGCGTTGCTGTTGGATCTGGCCGGGGCGGCGGTGCTGTTTGTGCTGCTGCGTCGTCGATTGGCGGATTACGGCGCGCTGATCGTGGCAGCCGTGTACGTGTTTCTGCCGGCGGTGCTTTACGACTCGGCCAGTTGGGGCCAGGTCGACGCCGTGCATTCGTTGATGATGCTGTTGTGCCTGGCGAGCCTGCTGGCGGGCTGGTGGTTCCTGGTCGGGCTGGTGTTTGCGGCGGCGCTTCTGACGAAGTTCCAGTCGATCGTGATTTTACCGGTGCTGGCCGCGGGCCTGATCCGGCGTTGGCGCGACGAGCTGTCGGGTCCGTCCGGGCAGGCGGGGGACAAGCGTCCGGCGGGTACCGACCGACGCGGCTCCCGTTCGGCCCGAAGTCCGACCGGTGCGGAGCGGGTCTTCCGGTCGGTGGCGATGTTGCTGGCCGGTGGGGCGGTGGCAGCGGGGCTGATCTTGGCACCGTTTGTGCTGACGGGTACGGCCGACGAGGCCCTGGCCACGTACCAGAAGGCGACGGAGAAGTACCATTGGGTCAGCGTCTGCGCGTTCAACCCGTGGTGGCTGCTGAATCCCAAGCCCGAGGTGCCGCGCTGGTACTACGTGTTCATCCCGGAGGATCAGGTTCCCTTCGTCGGATCTATCACGCCCAAGCACATTGGGTTGCTGGCGTTGGGGGGGTTTTCGCTGTGGGTGATGTGGCTGGTCTACCGGCGTGGGTGCCGGTACGAACCGATCGCGGCGGCGGCGGTGACGATGGCGATGGGATTCTTCATCCTGCCGACGCAAATCCACGAGCGATATGGATTTCCGGCGATGATCCTGGCCGCGTATCTGATCGGTGCCGGCTGGCGGCATCTGCCCGTGTTACTGGCACTGTCGGTGGCGCAGTTCTACAATTTCGCGGCGGTCCAACCGATGGAGGACCCCCGATACGCGTGGCTGATGCCGGTGGCGAATGCGTTGCAGGGCCACGGCGGGGCGACTTACCTGATGGTGTTGATCCACGTGGGCTGCTTGGTATACTTCACCGTGCTTTTGTACAGGATGCCGGTTCGGCTGGTGGTGTCGCGTGACGCGGTTCGGAAGGGGTCGAAGGCCCGTCGAGGCCCGTCGCGGCGATCTCGCCAGAAAGGGCCGCGAGGATCGAGATAGGCCACCCTCCTTCGGCGTCAGGACGAGCGGACGGCCCCGATGGTGGGGTGCATCTTGATTTCAGTGGCGAGGGGTGGCACGGTCAAGCGACCCCGAGGGACGAGGCTGAGCTTGGCCGTGGGCCCGCAGATGATCTCGGCAACATGGCCAAGGTCCGGCCCTGCCGGGTCGTCCCTTGACCACGCCACACAAACGCCACGATTTCTTGGGTGCACCCCCGATGGCGTGGGATTGCGACTATTGGGTTGACTGGCGCGGATGAGGCGCTATACTGGTAGTTCTCTAGGTGCCGGGCAGGGAGGGGGATACGTTGGTCCGACCCGGCGCTGGCGGGATGAGCTCGTTTGTACTTGGTCTGGCCGTGGCGCTGCTGTAGCTCAGTTGGTAGAGCGCGTCCTTGGTAAGGACGAGGTCACGGGTTCGAGTCCCGTCAGCAGCTTGTTGGGGTTGGCAAGCCAGACCCGAGCGGGGTTTGTCTGCTCGGGGAGCGAGAGTGGAGGTTCGGCCTGTGGGATAGCGTCGGCGGCGGGGTCGTCTTGTGTGACGGCGGCCGCAGGGCGCGAGACGACCAGGCGGGGATTCGTAGGCGTTCCAGCGGGCCGGGGCTGACGGGGCAGATGTGAACGAGAGGCCTGTAAGTCTGGAGGATATGTAGGCATGGCCAAGGGTAAGTTTGAGAGGACCAAGCCCCACGTCAACGTCGGGACGATCGGGCACGTGGACCATGGTAAGACGACACTCACGGCAGCCATGACCATGACACTGGCCAGCAAGGGGTTGGCCGAGGCCCGTACGTACGACAGTGTGGCGAGGGCTTCGGAGAAGGACGGCCGGCGCGACGCGACGAAGATCCTGACGATCGCGACGGCGCACGTGGAGTATGAGACGGAGAACCGGCACTACGCGCACGTGGACTGCCCGGGCCACGCCGACTACGTCAAGAACATGATCACCGGCGCGGCCCAGATGGATGGGGCGATCCTGGTGGTGTCGGCGGCGGACGGCCCGATGCCGCAGACCCGCGAGCACGTGCTGCTGGCCCGGCAGGTGAACGTGCCGGCGCTCGTCGTCTTCCTGAACAAGGTCGATCTGGTGGACGATCCCGAGTTGCTCGATCTGGTCGAGATGGAGGTCCGCGAGTTGCTGACCAAGTACGAGTTCCCGGGGGACGACATCCCGGTGATTCGCGGCAACGCGTTGGCGGCCATGAACAGTGAGGGCAAGGACGAAGAGGCCTGCAAGTGCATCTACGGCCTGACCGAGGCCCTGGACAGCTACATCCCCGAGCCGAAGCGGGACAAAGACCTGCCGTTCCTGATGCCCGTCGAGGACGTGTTCAGCATCAAGGGCCGGGGCACCGTTGGCACGGGCCGGATCGAGCGCGG
>CAYOGX010000460.1:0-4862 GCA_964403235.1 uncultured Planctomycetales bacterium
GCGCGACACGTGGGGCGTGCCGCACATCTACGGCAAGACGGACGCGGACGTGGCCTATGGGCTCGCCTACGCGCACTGCGAAGACGACTTCGAGACCATCCAAGAAGGGATGTTTCTCGTGCGCGGGCTCCAGGCCTCGATCAAGGGGCTCGAGGCGGCGCCCCTGGATTACCTGGTCAAGCTGTTCCGATTCCAGGAGATCGTCGAGGAGAAATACGACGTCGACCTGAGTCCCGAGATACGGGCGATCTGCCAGGCCTCCGCCGACGGCTACAACCACTACGCCGCCCTCCACCCGAAAAAGGTCATTCCCGGCGTCCTGCCCGCCAGAGGTCAGGACATCGTGGCCGGCTTCGTGATCAAGGCGCCGTTTTTCTTCGGCCTGCCGGGCGAGGTGTTGAAGCTCATCGGTAAGGTGCAGCCCGGCCAGGCCACTCAAAAAGCGGCTGCGCTGGACGGGGACCTCGTGACCGACGGCCAGGCCCTTGGGTCCAATACGTTCAGCATCGCCCCGAGCCGCACGCCCGACGGCAAGACGCACCTGGCGGTGAACTCGCACCAGCCCTGGACGGGCCCGGTCGCGTGGTACGAGGCCCGCCTGAAAAGCGACCAGGGCCTGGACATCGTCGGCGGCGCCTTCCCGGGCACACCGGTGATCCTGCACGGACACAACCGCAACCTCGGGTGGGCCCACACCGTCAACCGACCCGACCTTACTGACATCTACGTGCTCGAGATCAACCCGGACAATCCGATGCAGTACAAGTTCGACGGGCAGTGGCGCGACCTGGAGGCCAACACGGTCGAGATCGAGGTGAAGCTGGTGGGAGGCCTTACTTGGACGTGGCGGCCGAGGGCGCGCTACTCGATCCATGGTCCGGTGGTGCGACAGGCTCACGGGACCTACGCCATCCGCTACTCCGGGTACGGGGACATCCGTCAAGTGGAGCAGTGGTATCGCATGGGCAAGGCCCGCAACATCAAGGAGTTCGCCCAGGCCATGCGCATCCGGGCCATCCCCTCCTTCAACGTCGGTTACGCGGACAAGGAAGGCAACATCTGGTACATCTACAACGCCCTGTTGCCCCTTCGACGGGAAGGTTACGACTGGCAGAAGTACCTGCCCGGCAACACCTCCAAGACGCTATGGACGAAGTACCTGCCGTTCGAGAAGCTGCCCCAGGTGAAGAACCCCAAGTCCGGCTTCGTGCAGAACTGCAACGCCACGCCGTTCCGCGCGACCATCGGGTCGGACAACCCCCGGCCGGAGGATTTCTCCGAGACCTTCGGTATCGAACCCCGTTCCTTCATGACCAACCGCAGCCTGAGGCTCCTCGAGTTGCTCGGTGCGGATCAGTCCATCACCGAAGAGGAGTTCTACACGTACAAGTACGATATGAAGTATTCCCGCAAGTCGTTGGTCACCGATGCGCTGAAGGATATCTTCAACGCCCCGCCGTCGGACGACCCGATGGTGCGAGAGGCCCTGGCGGTCCTACGCAAGTGGGATTACGCGGCCGATCCCGACAACCGCGGCACCGCGATCGTCGTGCTGGCGCTCGAGAAGGGCGTTCGCGCGCGAATGCGAGGCAGGCCCGCTCCCGATCCCATAGAAGAGCTAAAGGCCAAGGCCCACTTGCTCAAGGACGCCTTCGGCCGGATCGACGTGCCGTGGAAGAAGGTCAACCGTCTGGTCCGCGGCACGGTGGACCTGGGCATGGGCGGCGGGCCCGACGTGCTCCACGCCGCCCACGGCGGATGGAAGGACGGTCGCATCGTGGTCGGTGCGGGCGACTGCTACGTGCTCCTGGTCACGTGGGACCGTAGCGGCCAGGTCCACTCGCGAAGCATCCACCAGTTCGGCAGCGCGACGCTCGACGCGTCCTCGCCCCACTACGCCGACCAGGCGCCGCTGTTCGTCGCGCGAAAGACCAAGCCGGTCTGGCTGGACGAAAAGGAGCTGCGCCAACACCTGGAGGCCGAATACCGCCCCGGGGAGCCGAGACCCGCACCGTAGGACCCGCCCGATCAGGGACCAGGCGACTACGGCGGCCCTTGGGCTGGCAATCCGCATCCGCTACAATGCAATTCGATAAGGCGAGCACCGTGACGTTATGCTGGCAGGGATGGGAACTACCTCAGTACATGGCCACCCGCGCGGTCAAATCCGACGACGTTGCTATCGTCAGGGGTCGGCACGGATCGATGTGCACCAGCTCCCGTACCGTCGAAGGGCGGGCGCGGCCGTACCGGTTGTGTGGAATCCCATGGGTCTCGTGAAGGCGACACTGTGGGCGGGGCTGGTCGGTGTCCTGGCGGCATGCGCCAGACCGGGAAGTGCGTGCTCGGTGCCCGTGTTCCGTTATGCCCTGGAGCGTTGGCCCGCGGACGTCTACGACGTGCTCGTGTTTCACCGCGGCGGACTGCCCCCCAAGGACCAAGCGGTGGTCGATTGGCTGGAACAGCACGTATCAGGGGACGGGGCGAGCGCGAACTGCCGGGTCCGGGTTGTTGACGTCGCAGCGCAGCTCGACAAGCCCATCCAGGCGGTCTGGGAGCGACAGTCCAAGCCCGAGCTGCCGTGGATGGTGGTCTGCTACCCTTGGCGTTTGGGGATCCCGCAGGACGCGTGGTCCGGCCGGCTGAGCGCCGACGTGGCCAGGCGGCTGCTGGATTCGCCCGCCCGACGCGAGATCGGCAAGCGATTGCTCGACGGCGATTCGGTGGTCTGGGTTTTGCTCGAAAGCGGCGACCGCGCCGCAAACGAGGCGGCGGCCAAGCGGCTCGGCGCCGAGCTCGGCGAGCTCCAGAAGATGCTCGAGCCGCCCGAGTCCGCGCAGGCCCCTGACAATGACCAGGCCGCGTGGGACGACGCCGACGGACCGTTGCGCGTGGCCTTTTCGATCGTGCGCGTCCGGCGCGACGACCCGGCCGAGGCAATGCTGGTTCATATGCTGCTGAGAACCGAACCGGATCTGCACACGTTTACCGAGCCGATGGCGTTTCCAGTCTTCGGCCGCGGCCGCGTCCTGTACGCGCTGGTCGGCAAGGGCATCAACGCCGACACGATCGGCGAGGCCTGCGGGTTCCTGGTCGGCCCGTGCTTCTGTCAGGCCAAATACCTGAACCCCGGTGTCGATCTGCTCACCGCCGTCGACTGGGAGAACGGTATCGTCGAGCCAATCGTCGACGAGGTCGAGCTGGCGGTCCTGACCGGTCGGTCGGTGCCGTCGGGGCGCGGGGCGATGAATCCCACCAGCAGGGCGTCACCGACGCGGGGCCCCGTAACCGATGATCCCGGCCACCTGGTCCGGAACGTTGTCCTGACGCTGGTGGCTATCGGGATCATCACGGTGAGCGTGTCTGTGGCGGTTAGAAGACGACTGATGCGAGACTGACATGAACCTGCCCTGGCAGGATGGGATTGGGGGTCGGATTGGGGGTCAGGCCCGAAGCATGCTCAAGCGACAACGATTCTTGGTTTTGCCGATCATCCTGGCCGTGCTGGTTTCGGTGGAACGTACGTTCGGCGCGGATTGGCCCATGTGGCGATACGACGCGAACCGTAGTGCCGACACCCCGCGGGCGTTGCCGGTCGATCTGCATCTGGCGTGGGTTCGTCAGTATCCGCCGTTAAAGGTGGCCTGGCCCGACAAACCGAGAATGGATTTCGACGCGGGCTACGAACCCGTGGTGATGGGCAAGACGCTGTTCGTCGCCTCATCGCGGAACGACAGCGTGACGGCCCTCGACACGGAGACCGGCGCGGAACGGTGGCGGTTTTGCGCGGACGGCCCGGTGCGATTTGCCCCGGTGGCCTGGCGGGGCAAGGTCTATTTCGTGTCGGATGACGGGCACCTGTATTGCCTGCAGGCGGCGACGGGCACGCTGCGGTGGCGGTTCCGCGGCGGGCCGACGGGGCGGCTGCTTCTGGGCAACAAGCGATTGATCTCGGCCTGGCCCGCGCGGGGCGCGCCGGTTCTGGTCGACGGCAAGATCTACTTTGCGGCCAGCATCTGGCCGTTCATGGGCACCTTCATCTACGCGATTGACGCGGAGGCGGGCGCGGTCGTTTGGACAAACGACGGACTGGGGTCGACGTACATCAAGCAGCCGCACAACAGCCCGGCCTTCGCGGGCGTGGCGCCGCAGGGGTACATGGTTGCGGCCGGTGAGAGCTTGCTGGTGGCCGGTGGCAGGAGCGTGCCGGCCTGTCTGGACCGACGGACCGGCGAGCAACGGTACTATCACCTGGGCACGTACCGCAAGGACGGGCATTTCCGCGTTTCGGCCGCAGGCAAGCACTTCGTCAATTCCGGAATGATGTTCGAGCTGGCGACGGGCAAGGGCCTCGGCGCCGTCGATGGCGACCTGGTGATGAGCGACGGCGTCGTCTATGCGAGCAGCGGAGAGACGATTCGCGCGCTCGATCTGGCGCACCCGAGGCTCATCAAGGTACCGGCGAGGGGGCGAAGGAAAGCACAGACCATCTGGAAGCTGCCGGTGCTGTGGGAGGTGAACGTCGGTGCCGGGGTCAAGCTGCACATCAAGGCCGGGCCCAGGTTGTATGCGAGCGTGCCCGGCGCCGTGGTTACCGTCGATATCCCATCGGGCGGCGGCGAACCCAAGGTCTCGTGGCGATCCAAGATCGATGGGAAGCCGTGGACGATGATCGCGGCCGACGACAAGTTGTTTGTCGTGACCCGCGAGGGCGCGATTGCCTGTTTCGGCCCGAACCGTGTCGAACCCAAGCGGCACGTCGCCAAGGAGGCCAAGGCGCCGGCGAATGATCGGTGGACCAAGACGGCTGCCGACATCATCGGGCGAACCGGTGTAACGGAGGGCTACTGCCTGGCGTTTGG
>CAYOGX010000461.1:0-4853 GCA_964403235.1 uncultured Planctomycetales bacterium
ACGCCGCGCACGACGCCCCCGCCCGAGTCGCGACGTTCACGTCGCGCATCCCGCGCGGGATGAATCCCGCGGCTCGGGTCATCGGGTCCCATGTCGAGCTCCGCCCGGTGCACACGCAACCGGATTCGAAACGCACCCGCGCTGCGGAGTCAGGCGAGCTTCGACCGGCGCATGTTGCCCTGGAAGACATTTCCCAGTCTCACGGGCCATTATATCTCCCAAAAAGTTCCCGAACGATAACTTGCGTCTTGCATTGAGCATAGGGTAAACTGCCCCGCGGATCGGATGAAGGACCGGTCCGCCGGCTGCGGGACGTTCCGATAAAGTAGGCGTTCCAGGCTGGTCGATAATAGGAATGCGTGATTGAGCGGCGCTGACGGCGCGCTCATCAATCGAACCTTGGCGCGCTTTGGGGGGCGCAACGCCGCTAAGGCTGCTCGTCTGCAAGGGACGGGTGCCGATCGGCCGTGGACGTGCGGCCGAACAGGGAGGACCCGGGGGGAGACGTCCAGGGCGGATCGGGCGCGGTTGCCGAAGGCAACGGGCCTGGCCTGGGGCCGCGGCGGCCCGCCGACAAAACGTTGGATGACGTCATTCAGGCAAAGGATGGCCGGCAATGCGTCAGCGACTCGAAAGACCGCGAGGGATCGCCAGCGGCGATGGTCCACACAGTTGTATCCTTGGGCAAGCCCGCAGGATCAGAGACTTCTACCGATACGATCCGAATGGCCAACCGCCGCCGACCCTCTCTCCGCGATCGCGCGGGCTGCAATGTTCCCGGCTGAGTACGACCGGGCCGTTGCCGCTGGGGGTTCGATGGTCGACGCTCGGGCGTCCGCCTCAAGTCAAACATCCTCGGATCGACCGGCAGGTCGACATGGATCCGTCGACGGAACCGTTCGACGCCGCGGACCGACCGTTGACCGAGAGCGCCGAGCCGCATCCTACGGCCGCACGGTGGCCCGACCCGTCGGACCTGCTCGCACAAGCGACGGGGACGGCGAGGGTCTTGGATGCGTTGGCGGGCGGCGCGCAGGGACCCCCGAGCCGCGTCGACACCGACGAGGCGCCGAGCCAAACCGCGCCTTGCGAAACACCTGCGGGGGATCCCCTCGACACGGCGGCATTCGGTCCCCGGTTGAGCCCGGGTCTCGACGGGTGCGGCCTCGAATCCACGGGCTTGTTTGGGGGCCGGAGCCATACCGGGCAATCCACTCGAAACGTGGACGACCTGAGCGAATGGCTGGGCCGGACCCACGCCGATCTGCACGAGGACCTCGCCCTGGCCGACGAGTTCCGCGCACAGCTTGCCAAGCTCCAGAACGAGCTGATGGTGGGTGCGATGGGCCCCGCGCAGTGGCCCGACGACCTGATCGAGCCTGCCGAGCTGCTCGCCCGCGACGCCGAGATGGCGTGCGTACCTGTGCTCGCCGAAGAGGGCACCTCGGTTCAACTGAGCCTCGATGAGCCGCCGCGCCGCGCCGAGGGCCTGCCCGACGCGCCCGAGCCGGGGCAGCGAGACGCCGAACAGGCCGCACCGTCACCGCCACCGGCCGTCCGCGATGAATCGGTGCGGCCAGCCGCGAGCCGAGGCGAGGTCCGCCAGTCCGATCGGACCCCGTCGGCCCGATCGTCCGCCGAAGATCCGCCCCAACGCCGAACGGATCGCCGCGACCAACCCGACGCGAGGACCGATGCGGCGGAGGAAACGAGCCAGCCGGTGGGCAAGATCCGGTTCGGTCGGCGGCGTCGCGGCCAGCTCGACCCCGATGCGCTGCGCGAGAAGCGGCAACAGATGATACGAAAGGCCCTGGCCCGCAGCCGGGAGCGGTCGGCGTCATGGTTCACGGCGCGTAAGCGAGACGGCGCGACCATGACAGAGCCTTCACATCTAACCTGGAAACCGGGAGACCCGTTCGCGGGCTGGCATCCCATGCGGAAGACCGGCGGGTTCCGTTGGCACGCGATGCTGCTGACCGCCGGCGGGATCGCCTGCGTGGGTTACGTCGCACTGCGATTGATCATGCTAACCGGCACGATCGCGGGCTGACCCGCGAGCGGCGTCCGTGGCGAGGCCACCCACGTGCTGCTCGTTTTGCGCCACCCGATTGGTCGTCGACCCTACCGCCAAAACGTTCCGTCGCCCGGCTCGACCACCCGCGAACGACCCGCCAGCTCCAACGCGATCACCGTGTCGATCGGATCGGGTGAACGACGGGGCAACCCACGGACAAGCAGCCGGTCCGCCCGCTGCTCGAACCCCAACCGCTTGCCGGTCGCCAGCATTCGAGCGGTCTTGACCTTGTTCTTGATTCCCGCGGCGCACAGCTCGGCGCCGGGCCAGCACGTCACGTGCAGGTAGAGCGTATTGCCCCTGGCGGTGACGTGGCCCAGGTGCGGCTGCCCGCAGGGCGCGCCGCCGCAGCCGTAGATGGACTTGCTGTTCTTGGCCATCCATGCCCCGATCGCCTTGAGTCGATTGGCCTGCACGGCCGGGATCGTCCCATCGGCCTTGGGCCCGACGTTCAGCAGGAAGTTCCCCCCGCCACCCACGCACCGCACCAGGCTGCGGACGAGCTGCATGCCGCTCTTGACGTTCGGGTCGCCCGGATGCCATCCCCACCACAGATCGTCCATGGTCATGCACGACTCCCACGGCCGGCCCTCGCCGCTGGCGGTGATGTGCTGCTCGGGCGTGTCCAGGTCCTCGCCCAGGCCGCTGCGGTTGTTGATGATCACATGCGGCTGCAACCGGCGGACCATCGCGTTGAGCTGCTTGCTTCGCCAGGCCTTGGCGTCATGCGGCCAGGCGCCGTCGTACCACAGGATGTCGATCTTGCCGTAGCGGGTGCACAGCTCGCGGATCTGGGCGTGGACGTACGCGACGAACCGCCGCCACCCGGCTGCGTCCTTCTTGGGCCCGTGCCAATAGGCCGGCATCCGCCAGTCCAGCAGCGAGTAGTAGAATCCGATCCGCATCCCCGCTTTGCGGCAGGCCTTGACGTACTCCCCCACCAGGTCCCGCCCCGCCCGCGTCTTCGGCGCGGTGTAGTCGGTCGTGTCGCTGTCCCACAGGCAGAACCCGTCATGGTGCCGCGTGGTCAACACCATGTACTTCATGCCCGCCCGCTTGGCCGCCCTGACCCACTCGGTGGCATCGTACCGGGTCGGGTTGAACCGATCGGCCAGCTTGGCGTATTCGTCCTTGGGGATCCGTTCGCAATACATCACCCACTCGCCGCGCGCCGGAATCGCATACAGCCCCCAATGGATGAACATCCCGAACCGCGCCTCCACCCACCACTTCATCCGCCGAGGCAACCCGCTCTGCTTGGCCATGATGACGTTCTCCTTGGACGCCAACGTGTAGGACAGGTCGGCACACCAGACCTGCCGGAGTCCTTCGACGTCACTGTAACCGGGGACGCCCCCGCCCACCACCGCCTGACCGATCCGCAGGGCAGGGACGCCGGCCGGTTCCCGAAATCGCCGCTCATGACGCGAAGGGCTGGCGCTTGACGTGTCCCGCAGGGGCATTTTGACGCGACGTGGGGAGTCGTCCCGCAGAGTGACGAGGCGCAAGCCAACGTCGCCCCGTCGGGAGGATGCAACGGACGGCGCGGCCGACGGCTCAGATCACGTCGCGGGCCTTGGGATAGGACCCCAGCACGTGCAGGCCGAGGCAGTGTTCGTGAGCGCGCTCGATGGCCCGGGCCATGTGGGGTTCGCTGATGTGCCCTTCGGCCTCAGCGAAGAAGAAGTACTCCCAGTTGCGCTGCTTGCTGGGGCGGGACTCGATAAAGGTCAGGTTGGTGCCGCACTCCTTAAAGGCCATCAGGACGTCGGCCAAGGCCCCCGGCTTGTGGGCGGTGGTGAAGGTCAGCGCCGTCTTGTCGTCGCCGGTCGGACCCGTCAGCCCGCGCCCGATGACCACGAAGCGCGTGATGTTGTTGGGGCTGTCCTCGACGTTGTCGCAGATGATCCTAAGTCCGTACAGCTCGGCCGCCAGCGTACTGCCGATGGCGGCGGCGTGGGGTTCTTCGCCCGCCATCTCGGCGGCCCTGCTCGTGCTGGCCACCGGAATGCACTTGGCGGCCAGTCCCGTCCCACTCAGCCACTGCTGGCACTGGCTGAAGACCTCGGGCTTGGAATAGACCCGCTCGATCTCCTCCAACCCGCACTTGGCCAGCAGATTGTGATGGACGGCCCGGTTGATCTCGGCGTTGATCCGCACCCGGGATTCGACGAAGGCGTTGATCGTATCGGTGATG
This sequence comes from uncultured Planctomycetales bacterium, assembly GCA_964403235.1. Lineage (GTDB taxonomy): Bacteria > Planctomycetota > Phycisphaerae > UBA1845 > JAFGLZ01 > JAFGLZ01. The sequence goes on from CAYOGX010000461.1 coordinate 4,272, forward strand.
CCCCCGCCCGTGCTGTTCTCGATGGGCACCACCCCAAAATCGGCATGCTCGCGCCCCACCTCTTCAAAGACCCCGCGAATATCGCCCACCGACTCGTATTCCACGGACGCGCCGAACTTGCCGGTGGCGGCCAGGTGCGAGTTGCTCCCCTCCGGACCGAGATAGGCAATCCGCAGCGGCTTCTCCAGCACGAACGACGCGCTCATCAGCTCTCGCCAGACGGCCACCAACGCCTTGTTCGGCATCGGGCCCTGGTTCGCCCCGAGAACCCGCTCCAGGACGTCTTGTTCGCGGTCGGCGGCGTAGATCGGCGTGCCGTCCGTTGACTTGAGTTTGCCGATCTCGACGGCCATCTCGGCGCGCCGGTTCAGCAGTTCGACGATCTCCTTGTCGAGCCGGTTGATCTCAGCCCTCAGCTCATCCAGCGTCATCGCGAAAGACCTGTCAACCCACATCCGTCTGGCAAGCACACGCGGCTAACCTCATCCTATAACACCCGTCCGCGGGCAGATCAAGCGCATTTGCCGGCTCGACCCGCCCCACTTGGGAACCCAAACCGCGGCATGGCGATATCGGCCTCGT
>CAYOGX010000462.1:0-4847 GCA_964403235.1 uncultured Planctomycetales bacterium
GGCGTTGTATTGCCGAACGACGCACCGGTGGTATACTGATCCGCACACCGCCCCGGTCGGGTTGGGAGTTATCATCGAGGAGCGCGATCATGAGCTTCAGGCCAAATAAGCTGGTGGTGAGCGTGCTTTCGATCCTGTTCTTGGGAGGGACGCTCTTCTCGAGCTGCACCGCGCTGGTGGACGTGTCCGACGACACCGTCGCGGTTTTCCTCCCCGGCCTCAGCGTGGAGGTAACGGATGACAAGGTGACCGTTGGCGTTCGGGGAGGTTGCTGGGGCGGCTGCGTTCCCTGCGGCTGTTAGCGGGGCTCGGACGCACCACGCGGGCCGTCCATCCCTGTCGCAGAATATCTATCCCAACGAGCCATACAGTGAGGTGTCATTATGGCAATGACGTCGTACGTAAACTGCCGAGACGCAGGCGGCTGTTCGCGGCGCGGTTTCTTGGCCGGGGCGTGTGGGGCGGCCGTTGGCTCGTCGTTGCTGGCCGACGTGCTGGCGGCGATGGAGGCGAGCGGCGAGCGGCGGATCGCGCCGGCCGGGCCCGCCTCGAAATACACCCCGTCGGTCCGGGCCGCCTTCGTGCGACGCAAGGGCGAGTACGGCATGCGCTGGCCGGGCCAGATCTATGACGGCAAGGCCGCGCTCAAGAAGTACCGTCAACAGATGAACCAGGCGGCGACCGACATGGGCGTGACCGTCGCGGTCCGCCCCCAGCCGATCCATTCGCTGGCGGAGGCGAACCAATGGGTCGCCGAATCAAAGGCCGCCAAGCCCGACGGCCTGCTGGTCGTCTTGCTCGACCGACAGGAGCACGCCTGGCCCACGGCGACGCTGGTCATCGGCAGCAAGATCCCGACGGTGGTGTTTGCGCCGCTCGGCGCGGCGTTTACGACGAACACGACCAGTCTCGCCAAGAAGACCGGCGCGTACATTTGCTCGACGGACGATTTCGACCAGGCCGTCTACGGCATGAAGATGATCCGGGCCAACGCCAAGCTCCGCGAGATGCGCTACATCGTCCTGCGCGGCAAGCAGCGCAAGGACAGCCAGGTCAAGCACCTCGGCACGAGGCTGCGATATGTACCGGCCAAGGCGTTCCTCGATGAGTACCGACGGACGCCGCTGAGCGACGAGATCAAGGCGATCGCCGCCGACTACACCAAGCACGCCACCAAGATGGCCGGTTCAACCGAGCAGGACGTCTTGAACGGCGTCAAGAGCTACGTCGTCGCTCGCAACATCCTCGAGCGCGAACAGGGCGACGGCATCACGATGGATTGTCTGGGCGCGTTGGGACGCACGAAGATCTCACTGCCCTGCATCGCGTGGTCGCGGATGCTCGACCACGGCGTCCCGGCCGCGTGCGAGGCCGACCTCAACGCCTCGACCACACACGCGCTGGTCCAGTACCTGTTCGACCGTCCGGGGTTCCAGCAGGACCCGGTCCCCGAGACCGCCAAGCAGTGCCTGATCGGCTCGCACTGCACCTGCCCGACGCGGTTGAACGGGTTCGACAAACCGGCCGAACCGTACTACCTCTCGCACCATCACGGCAGTCGCGACGCCGTGCCCCGCCCGACGTGGCGGGTCGGGCAGCGGGCGACGGTGGCCCAGTTCGTGCTCAGCAACAAGGACACGGTGCGACCGCAGATGATCGTCTCCGCCGGCACGGTGGTCGACAATCCGTCGGTCCCGCCGTCCGGCGGCTGCGTGGTGGCCGTGACGCTCAAGCTCGACGGCGTGTCGGAGGTCCTCGACTATCCCGGGTTCCACCAGATCTTCTTCTACGGCGACTACAAACGCGAACTGTGCGCCTACTGCCGGCTGTTCGACATCCGGCCGATGGTGGTGTAGTCAAGACGTCGAAACGTCGAAACGTCAAAACGTTGAAGAGTGAAGACGTTCTTGGGCCGTAGCTACCTCGCGAATGGCGACAGTCGGAGCGTCACCATCTCGAAGGGGCGCAGGCCGAGCCTGAGCTGGTTGTCCTTGACCGGCAGCTCGCCCTGGGAGTTCTCCAGCAGGTCGACCTTCTGCGCCTTGCGGACGTTCCACGGTGGGCCGAACACGACGCGGGCCTTGGCGGCCCGGCCGTCGAACTCCCTGAGCCGCAAGATCACGCCCTTACCCTCGCGGGCCCACGTCAGGCCGGTGATCATCACGTTGTTGGGCGAGATCTTCAGCGGTCCGGCCTGGTCGGGCGAGCATCGGCCCTTGCGACCCGCGGGCAGATAGGCGATCGGCATCGGCGTGCCGGTGTCCACGGCGTACCGATGCGCGGTCGAGACGGCCTCTTTCGTCCGCAACCGCGACGTGATCGAGAACTCAAACCGCAGCTCGCCGCCCTGTGAGGCCGGGAAGTTCGTGAACCAGTAGTTGTTGAACAGCCACATGTAGAAGACCGGCCCGGGTGGCGTCAGCCGCTGCTGATACTTGCCGACGTGGATGTCTCCGATCTGCGCGAGCGGCGTAGCGCGGCTGGCCACCACGACGTCCAGCCCACCCGGCCTGTTCTCGGTGACGCGGACGTATCGCTGGATCGAGTGGTAGTCCGACGCGGTGCCGTCGATCTGTCCGAGCCCCGGCTGGAACGTCCCGCCGACGGCGTCGAGATCGAAGACGGGCTTGCTGAGCTTCAACGGAAACGCCAGGTATCCCGCCTCCGGGCTGGTCTTGCTGGGTTTGTGGACGGTCAAGCGGACGTCCAGCCGCGGCGTTCGGCGATAGAGGATCAATTCGCAATCGACGGTGTGTCCCTTGCCGATCCGCGAGCGGACGCGCAGGCCCTTGGCCAGCGGGCCGTCGTGGCCGTTTTCGATCTTGACCTCGGTGGGCACGGCCCGGTCGAACTTCAGCCGCTTCGGCTGCGGCGGCCAGAACATCCGCCGGCCGCGCCTGTCCGTCACCTGCTCGTACACGTATTGCAGCAGCCCGTATTTGCCCTTGCCCGCCAATTCGCGGTTGGCCTTCTTGTCGCGCAGGCCGGCGATCGTGCCCGTCTTCGGGTTGACCTTGATACGCAAGAAGTCGTTCTCGAGCACCGGCCCTTCGCGCTTCAGATCGGTCTGCGTGTCGGGGGCGTCGGCCGTCTCGTCGATCCGCAGCACGCGATAACCCAACGCCGGTACCGGTGGGACGTCGACGGCGTAGATAGCGTCGTAGATCGGTGCGCCACCCAGCTTCTGCATGGCCACCGGCTTGCTCGTGGCCACGTCGACAAGCCGAAACGCCTTGCGACCGTACATCGCCGGCGCGGGGATGCGGAACGTATGCACCCCGCCTCGCGCCCAGGACGACGGGTTTTCGATCACCAGCGACGGCCCGGCCGTCGGGATGCCCGTCGCCCGCGCCTCGCGGGCGGCGTCGTAGATCGAGGCGGTCAGCATGGCCGCCTCGCGCGCCTGGGCCGCCTTGAAGCCCCATTGCGCCTTGGTCATCCAACTGGTCGGCTGGTTGATGCTGCCGGCGTAACCCCATGTGTGCTCGTCGAACATCAACGTCCGCTGGAACGCGTGCCTGATCTTGCCGGGCAGCTCGGGGAACTGTTGTTTCGGCGCCGACGCGGCCAGCAGGGCCACCCCCGATTCGAGCTCCTCGTGCGTCCGGCGGATCAGGGCGACTTCCTGGACGGCCGTGCCGTTGCCGTCCGCCCACCAGTCGCACCAGGCCTTGCGAATCCGCGGCAGCTTGTCCGTACCCTCGGACTCGACCGACTTGAAGAAGTCACTGATCGTCGCCACCCGCAGCTTCGGCCAGACGTACCGCGCGTTCCAGTTCTTGACCAGATCGCACACCCTCGGCGCAGGCCAGGCGTCGTCCGTGCCGTAGCCCGACATCTGTAACAGCACCGCCTTGTGCGGGTAGCCCGCCCGCTCGAGACCGGCCAGGTATCCCGCCAGACGTCCGGCGACCCGCGCGGGATCCGTCGTTTCGCCGAAATAGTTGCCCGCCATGTAGTGCTCGCCACGCCACGTCAGCACCGACGCGCCGTCGGGCGATTCCCAATAGAGCCCCGTCGGCCGATCGAACGGCTTGATCGAGCGCGTCTCGTTGATGCCGTTGGCGAAGTAGCGCACGCCGCAGCCGGCCAACAGCCTCGGCAACGACAGCGCGTACCCGTTGACGTCGTTCTGCATGGCGGCGGTGATCTTGGCCCCCAACGCCCGGCGCAGCCGACCGACGCTCTGCAGCGCCTCGATCATCACCTCCTCGGTGGCCAGGTCGGTCATGTTCATCGGCAGGGCGGCGATCTCGATCCGTCCGTCGGCGATAGCCTGCTTGAGGGCGGTGATTCGCTCGGGGCCGCGCGTGGCCAGGAACAGATCGACCGACCAGGTCGCCTCGCAGGTCCAGCGGAACCGGGCGTCGTCGGGATAGTCGTTGGTCGCCGCGACGTAGTCCAATGCGGCGTCGATGAAATCGACCAGCCTGGCCGCCAGCGCCGCCTGCGTGTCGGGATAGCCCACGTCCGAATGCGTGTGCTGGACCAGGAAGATCCGCCAAGGCCGCACGGGCTTCAAGTCAATCGTCTGGCGGAGCGGCTTGTCGCCGGCCTTGAGGACCAACTGGCCCTTCGTGGGCTTCTCGACCGGCGGGACCGACAGGCTGACCCGACGCCCGCCGATCCGCTTGGCCGGTACGGACTGCTTGACCGTCTTACCGCCCGCGGACAACACCAGTTCGCCGGCCGGACCGCAGGCGTCGATCTGGACGTCCAACTGCTGGCACGGGCCGGTCGGTGATCGTCGAACGAACGGCTGGAGCTCGGCTCGCATGGCTGGTCTCATCTCCTGGTCCCCTATGCGTTCCAATCGCACCGCGTCGTACAACATCCACGAACCGTGG